>PLLD01000025.1 GCA_003141205.1 Gemmatimonadota bacterium | reverse complement strand
ATGAGGAAGAGCGGCGCGAGCATGTGGCCGAGCAGGGCGTTGACCCAGATCAGTGCGACGTAGAAGCACGCGACCCCGATTCCCGCCCACACCGTGCCGAGCGGACCTGAATTGTCCACGATTATGCGAGGGCCGGAGGTAGAAAGTAGAGAGGAGAGAGTTGAAAGAACCTGCGACATCCAAGCTGTCTCCGAACGATACCGCGCCCGGCGGCCTGACACCAGCGCGTGGGGGGGCCGGGGAGGAGATCGAGCCCGCCGTTGCCCGCGTGCTGTGCGCACCGGGGTCCGGCCCGGTGGTGCTCGCGATCTCGGGCGGCGCCGACTCGATGGCCCTCATGGCGGCCGCGGCGGCGGTGGCGCCCGAGCGGGTGGCCGTCGTGGCGACCTTCGATCACGGCACGGGCGCGGCGGCGCGGCGGGCCGTGGCGCACGTGGCGGATGCGGCGCGCCGGCTGGGCCTGCCCGTGGAGGTCGGACGCGCGCCGACGCCGCTCGCCGAGCGGGAATCGGCCTGGCGCGAGGCGCGCTGGACATTTCTGCGTGGGGTCGCCAGTGCACACGGCCGGAACGCTCGTGTGGCCACGGCGCATACCCGGGACGACCAGATCGAGACGGTCGTGCTGCGCCTCCTGCGGCACGCGGGGGCACGCGGACTCGCCGCCCTCTACGCCGACACGGGGATCCTGCGCCCCCTCCTCGACGTTCCCGGCGCGGCCACCGTGGCGTACCTCCGCGCCCGGGAGATTCGCTGGATCGAGGACCCGTCCAACCTCTCGCGCGCCCATCTGCGGAACCGCGTGCGGCTGGATCTGCTTCCTGTGTTGAGACGGGTGCGCCCGGGGCTCGATGCCGATCTGTTGCGCGCGGCGCGTGTGGCTGCGGAGTGGCGGGCGGCGTTCGAGCGGGTGGTCGATGCGGCGCATCCGGTTCAGCTCGGCGAGCAAGGGGTGCTTGGCTCTGTTGCGGCGCCTGATCTCGCGGGGTATGATCCGAAAACGTTGGCCGTGCTGTGGCCCGTGTTGGCGGCGCGAGCCGGAGTGACGCTGGATCGTCGCGGAACCTCCCGACTCGCGCAGTTTACGACCACAGGCAGGGTGGGCGGTGTGATTCAGTTGTCGGGCGGAATCGAGGTGGTACGCACCCGGTTTTCGTTCGTCTTTCGAAGACGGGAGGCCTCCCGGGACTGAGTGCCGGGCTGCCGTGTCGTCGTTGAGGGGTTCCATGCCGGTATTGCCGTCGCCAAATCCAGGGAACAAGCGGAACATCAATTGGGGGCGTTTCTCGCGGACGCTCGCCTTTTGGATCCTGATCATTTTCATCCCCGTCGCCTTCCTGCAGCTGTCGAGCGGACGCGCGGATCAGGTGCCGCAGATCATTTACTCCCAGTACGACCAGGAGCTGCAGCACGACAACGTGAAGCGCGTCGTGATCCAGACCGGCGGCCGGCAGCTGAGTGGGGAGTTCCGTCACCCGGTCACGATCGCCGGGCACGAAGCGCAGAAATTCACCGTCAAGCTTCCGATCGAGAATTCCGACGAGGAGCTCGATCGGCTGCGCGCGCGCAACGTCGAGATCGAGGCGAAGGAAGCCAGTCAGACGATCGGCACGTACATCGTCACCTTCCTGCCGTATCTGTTCCTGATCGGCCTGTGGATCTTCCTGTTCCGCCAGATGCAGGCGGGCGGCGCGAAGGCATTCTCCTTCGGAAAGTCGAAGGCCAAGCTGCTGACGGGGGATACGCCCAAGGTCACGTTCGCCGATGTCGCAGGCGCCGACGAGGCGAAGGTCGATCTGCAGGAGATCATCGAGTTCCTGAAGGACCCGCAGAAGTTCACGAAGCTGGGTGGCCGTCTCCCCAAGGGCGCGTTGCTCGTCGGACCGCCCGGCACCGGCAAGACGCTGCTCGCGCGCGCCGTGGCGGGGGAGGCGGGCCGGCCGTTCTTCTCCATGTCGGGCTCCGACTTCGTCGAGATGTTCGTGGGCGTCGGCGCGAGCCGCGTGCGCGACCTGTTCGAGCAGGGGAAGGCGCATGCCCCGTGCATCATCTTCATCGATGAGATCGACGCGGTGGGCCGGCATCGGGGAGCCGGCCTCGGCGGCGGACACGACGAGCGCGAGCAGACGCTGAACCAGCTGTTGGTCGAGATGGACGGGTTCGAGTCGAACGACGGCGTCATCCTGATTGCGGCCACGAACCGCCCCGATGTCCTGGAT
The DNA here is from genome assembly GCA_003141205.1 of Gemmatimonadota bacterium. GTDB lineage: Bacteria > Gemmatimonadota > Gemmatimonadetes > Gemmatimonadales > Gemmatimonadaceae > FEN-1251. Next base: position 15,401 of record PLLD01000025.1, on the reverse strand, counting down.
CCCGCCCTGTTGCGACCGGGCCGGTTCGACCGGCAGATCGTGGTCGATGCGCCCGATCTCCGCGGACGCGAAGGGATCCTGCGCGTGCACCTCCGCAACAAGCCCGTGGCCGAGGACGTCGAGATCACGACGCTCGCGCGCGGCACTCCCGGCATGGCCGGGGCCGACCTCGCGAATCTCGTGAACGAAGGGGCGCTGCTCGCCGCGCGCCGCGGCCACGACAAGGTCTACATGGCCGACCTCGAGGACGCGAAGGACCGGGTAATGCTCGGTGCCGAGCGGAAGTCGATGGTCATGAAGGATGAGGAGAAGCGCCTCACGGCGTACCACGAGGCGGGACATGCCGTGTGCGCGATGACCGTGAAGGGGAACGATCCCCTGCACAAGGTCACGATCGTGCCACGCGGCCGCGCGCTGGGTATCGCCTTCACCCTGCCCGAGGACGACCGCGTCTCGGTGACGCGGCTCTATCTCGAGGCCCGCCTGGCGATGGCCTACGGCGGGCGCGTCGCCGAAGAGCTGATCTTCGGGCGGGACCGCGTGACCACCGGTGCGGCGAGCGATATCCAGCAGGCCACCGGAATCGCGCGGCGCTACGTGTCGCAGTGGGGGCTCTCCGATGCGATCGGGCCGATCCTGGTCGGCGACAACGAGCAGGAGCTTTTCCTCGGGCGCGAGCTGCAGCACCGGCGTGAGGTGTCGGAGAAGACGGCGCAGCTGGTGGACACCGAGGTCGCGCGCGTGATCAACGACGCGTACTACCGGGCAAAGGAGACGCTCACGCGGCACATGGATCTCCTGCACGCCGTCGCCGCGGCGCTGCTGGAGCGGGAGACGCTGACCCGCGACGACGTCGCGATCCTCATGCGGGGCGAGGCGCTGCCTCCGCGGCCGCCCGCGGTTCCTCCGGTGCCCGCCGCCGCGCCGCCCGTCGCCGTCCCCATCGCCGAGCCCCGACGCGCGCCGCCGCTCCTCGGTGGACCGGAGATCGCGCCGGCGTGATCTGGCGGGTTCGCGGCGGGTCAATCGCGCTCGAGCGACCCGTCCTGCTGGGCATCCTCAACATTACCCCCGACAGCTTCAGCGACGGGGGTAGTTTTTTTTCGGTCGATGCGGCGCTCGCCCGCGCGCGCGCGATGGTCGAGGAAGGGGCCGACGTGATCGATGTCGGAGGGGAGTCGACGCGGCCGCAACACGCGACGCCGGTGAGCCCGTCGGAGGAAGCGGCGCGGATCCTGCCGGTCGTCACCGCGCTTCGCACGGCGCTTCCCGCCACGCCGCTCTCCGTCGACACCGTCAAGGCCGACGTCGCCGCCGCGGCGCTCGCGCTCGGGGTGGCCATCATCAACGACGTCTCGGCGTTCCGGCTCGACCCCCGCATGGGCGAGGTGTGCGCCGCGCACGGCGCGGGAGTCGTGTTGATGCACTCCCGTGGCGCGGTGCACGACATGGCGACGTTCGCGCACGCGACGTACGGCGACGACGTCACGGGCGAGGTCGTCGCCGAGCTCGGAGAGCGCCTCGCCGCGGCGTGTGCCGCGGGGGTGTCGCTCGACGCCATCGTCATCGACCCCGGGATCGGCTTCTCCAAGCGGCCCGAGGATTCGCTCCGCGTCCTCGCCGAGCTGCCCCGCGTGGGCGCGCTCGGGCGCCCCGTCCTGGTGGGTGTATCGCGCAAGCGCGTCATTGGAGAGATTACCGGCGTGATGACGCCCGCCGACCGCGTGAACGGAACGATCGGGGCCAACGTGGCCGCGCTCATGCGCGGCGCGCGGCTCTTTCGCGTGCACGACGTGGCGGCGAACCGGCATGCGCTCGATGTCGCCTGGGAGATCGCCCGACGTGGAAATTCTTGACCAGGTTCGGCATCTGACGTTTGGCGTGCGCGATGCATTCGAGATCGCGCTCGTCGCGTACGTGCTCTACCGGCTGCTCCTGCTGCTGCGCGGGACGCGGACGGTGCAGATGTTGACCGGGATCGTGATCCTCGTCATCGTCGACGCGATCGCCCACGTCGCGCACCTGACGATGATCGCCTATTTGCTCGGGCTCCTCTTCACATACGGCGTCTTCGTCGGCGCCGTCATCTTCCAGCCCGAGCTGCGGCAGGGACTCGCGCACCTCGGGCAGTCGCGGGTGACCCGGCTGCTGCGCGGCATGGGAGTCAACGAGGTCGCGGACGAGATCGCCGATGCGGTCGACCGCCTCCGGCGGGCGGCCATTGGCGCGATCATCGTCATCGAGCGCGAGATGGCGCTCGGCGAATACGTCGAATCCGGCTCGGCGCTCGAAGCGAAAGTATCCGCCGACCTGCTCACGACGATCTTCACGCCGTATTCCCCCTTGCACGATGGGGCCGTGATCATCCGCGGCGACACCGTCATCGGAGCCGGCTGCATCCTACCACTGTCGCAGACGCCGATCGCCGATCGCTCGATGGGAACGCGGCATCGCGCGGCGCTGGGCATGGCGGAGGAGACGGACGCGGTCGTCGTGATCGTGTCCGAGGAAACGGGGGTGGTGTCGATGGCGCGCGATGGCCGGCTGATCCGCGATCTCACGCCCTCGCAGGTGCGCGACATCCTGGCCGGGCGCACGCCGCGTCCTACGGTCGAGCATCCGGCCCCGGATCTGCCGGCCGGCTCCACTGGCATCCCGTCGTAAGCTCTCCTAGCTTATCGTGTTATGCTTTTTCCGGACCTTCCCGCCCGGCTCGCCGAGGTGCGGGACCGGATCGCCACGGCTGCCGCGCGCGGCGGGCATGGCCAGAAGGTGACGCTGGTCGCGGTGACGAAGACGTACCCGGCGGATGCGATCCGAGAATCGTGGGAGGCGGGTGTCCACGACGTCGGGGAGAATCGCGTGCAGGAGGCGATCGGCAAGATGGCCGCGGCCGATGTCCCGGTGCGTTGGCACCTGATCGGCCATCTCCAGCGGAACAAGGCGAAGCTGGCGGAGCGGTTCGCCCTGATCCATTCGGTCGACAGTGCGCGTCTGGCTGACGCGCTCGATGCGGCCGGGGTCGCCGGCGGCCGCGCGCTCGATGTCCTGCTGGAGGTGAACGTGTCGGGTGAGGGGACGAAGGGAGGGTGGGCGCCGCACGAGGTCCGCGCGGAGGCCGAGCGTCTGGCGACCTGCGTGGGGATCCGGGTCGCGGGTGTGATGACGATGGCGCCATTTGGGGCCAGCGAGGAGGTGCTGCGCGCGACGTTTTCTGGCGCGCGCGCGGCACGGACGGTCGTGCGCGAGGCGGGACACCCCGCGACGGAGCTCTCGATGGGGATGTCCGGCGACTACGAAATCGCGGTCGAGGAGGGGGCGACGATGGTACGAATCGGGACGGCGCTGTTCGGGGCGCGGGTGGCATGATGGACGGTGAGCCGATGAGTGGCGAAACAGGGGGCGGCGGCGATGACGCGTTTCATCTCACCGCGCTCGACGCGCGCCGGATGGAATTCCCGACCGCGATGCGCGGCTACGATCGCGGGCGCGTCGACGATTTCCGCGAGCAGGTCGCGGGAGAGCTCGAGCGGCTGACGCGCGTGGCGCAGGAGTACGAGACCAAGGCCCGTGGCTTCCACGAGCAGCTGCGCGCCTTTCGCGAGCGCGACCGCGCTCTCAACGAGGCGCTCGTCTCGGCGCAACAGCTGCGTGGCGATATCCGCGAGCAAGCCGAGCGCGAGGCCAAGCTCATCGTGCGCGAGGCGCGGGGGGAGGCGGAGCGGCTCATCGAAGCGGCGAAGGCGGAGTTGCGCCGCCTCGGTGACGAGCTGACGGCGCTGCAGCGCTCGCGGCGCGCCTACCTCGCGCAGTTCCGCGAGATGGCGAGCCGGCAGCTGGCCGAGATCGAAGCCATGGGCGAGCCTCCGGCGAAGCCGGCGCGAGGGGCATGACTGCCGGTGCCGCACCCGGCTCCGGGGATCGCTCGTCCGCGGAGGGGCCCACCGCGCGCGCGATCGGCGCGGCGGCCGACGTCGTGCGCCACCGCTTTCCGCGCCGGCCGGATGTCGCGCTCATCCTCGGTACCGGGCTGGGCGGTCTCGCACGGGAGATCGCGGTCACGGCCGCGATCGAATACGGGGAGATCCCCGGCTTTCCCTTGTCGACGGTCGAGTCTCACGCCGGCCGCCTGCTGTGCGGAACGCTCGCGGGGAAGTCGGTCGTGGCGATGCAGGGCCGGTTGCATCGCTACGAGGGGTATTCGCTCCAGCAGATCACCTTTCCCGTACGGGTGCTGCGCGCGCTCGGCGCGGACACGCTCATCGTGTCGAACGCCAGCGGCGGCATGCATCCTCTCTGGGAGGCCGGGGACCTCATGCTGATCGCGGACCACATCAATCTCCTCGGCGACAATCCGCTCATCGGCGCGAATGACGCCGCACTGGGCCCGCGGTTTCCCGACATGTCGGACCCGTATGCGACGCCGCTGCGGCAGCTCGCGCGCGACGTCGCCCGCGCGCGCGGGATCCCGCTCCGCGAGGGTGTCTACGTCGCGGTCACCGGGCCGAACCTCGAGACACGGGCCGAGTACCGGATGCTCCGGGCCGCCGGTGCCGATGTCGTCGGGATGTCGACGGTGCCCGAGGTGATCGTGGCGGTCCAGGGAGGGATGCGCGTGCTGGGAATTTCGGTGATCACCGATCGGTGCCTCCCCGACGCGCTCACCCCGACGTCGCTGGAGGACATTCTGGCCGTGGCCGCGCGGGCGGAGCCACGGCTGACCGCGCTCGTGATGGGAGTGCTGGAGCGGCTGTGACGTATAGGCTGTTGCCCGATCAGCGCGAATCGCTGGAGGAGGGCCTGCTCGCCGTGTGGGAGCGCGAGGATCTGTTCGCGCAGACCCTGGCGGCGAGCGAGGGGCGCCCGGCCTGGGTGTTTTACGAGGGCCCGCCCACGGCGAATGGACGGGCGGGGATCCACCACGTCTTCGCCCGCACGATCAAGGATCTCTTCTGCCGGCATCGCGCGATGCGCGGCTACCACGTGACGCGCAAGGCCGGCTGGGACACGCACGGACTGCCGGTCGAGATCGAGGTCGAGAAGGCTCTGGGCATTACCGTCAAGGCCGAGATCGAGACGCTGGGCGTGGAGCGCTTCAACGCTCTGTGCCGCGAGAGCGTCTGGAAGTACCGCGCCGATTGGGAGCGCCTCAGCACGCGGATCGGGTACTGGCTCGACTACGCCCATCCGTACGTGACGTACACGCCGGAGTACATCGAGAGCGTCTGGTGGGCGTTGCATACGCTGTGGACGCGGGGGCTGCTCTACCGGGGGCACAAGGTTCTCCCGTATTGCCCGCGCTGCGAAACCCCGCTATCGAGCCACGAGCTGGCGCTGGGGTACCGCGAGGTGGAGGACCCGAGCGTGTACGTGGCGTTCGACCTCGCGGAGCCCGGACGCCGTATCCTCGTCTGGACGACGACGCCGTGGACCCTGGTGTCGAACGTCGCGCTCGCCGTCCACCCGGAGCTGGAGTATGTGGAGCTGCGGCGCCGCGACGGCGACGATGCGCGCACGCTGATCCTCGCGCTGTCGCGAGCCGCCGCGGTGCTCGGCGAGGATTACGGCACGCGATGGGAGGCTGTGGCGCATTTCCCCGGCGCTGCTCTCGTCGGGCTCGCCTATCGGCGCCCGCTCCCCTGGGTCAGCCTGACAGAGGAGGAGGAGGAGGAGGAGGAGGGGGAGGGCGAGCGGGGCGGGGTGCACGAGCGGATCGTCGGCGAGACCTTCGTCACGGCCGACGATGGAAGCGGTGTCGTGCACATGGCGCCCGCATTCGGCGCGGACGACTACGCGGCCGCGCAGCGGCACGGGCTCGCCTTCGTACAACCGGTCGATGCGCGCGGCGCGTTCGCCGCGGACGTGCCGGTGGTCGGAGGGATGTTCGTGAAGGACGCGGATGCCCGCATCATCGAGCACCTGCGGGCGCACGGGCTGCTCTGGAAGGTGCAGCGCATCACGCACGCGTATCCGCACTGTTGGCGGTGCGGCACGCCGCTCCTGTATTACGCCCGCTCCTCGTGGTTCGTCCGGACGACGGCGATGCGCGACGGCATGCTCGAGCGGAACGCGCGCGTCGATTGGCATCCACCTGAAATCGGGACCGGGCGATTCGGCGAATGGCTCGCCGGGAACATCGACTGGGCGATCTCGCGCGATCGCTATTGGGGTACCCCCCTCCCGGTCTGGGTCTGCGACCGCCGCGCGGAGCACGTCGAGGTGATCGGGAGCTTTGCCGATCTGGCTGTGCGGCTCGGGTCTGCGCTGCCGGAGGATTTCGATCCGCACAAGCCCGCCGTCGACCGACTCACCTGGGCGTGCCGTGCCTGCGACGAGGAGCAACGCGGAACCATGCGCCGCGTCGGGGAGGTGATCGACACCTGGTTCGATTCCGGGTCGATGCCGTTTGCCCAATGGCATTTCCCCTTCGAGGGACGCGATGTGGTCGCACGGCAGTATCCGGCCGACTTCATCGCGGAGGGAGTCGACCAGACGCGTGGGTGGTTTTACTCGCTGCTCGCGATCGCGACCGCGCTGGGGGATGCGCTGCCCAACAATCAGGGCGGCCACGCGGCGCCGTACCGTGCGGTCGTGGTCAACGATCTCGTGCTGGATGCGGCGGGGCAGAAGATGTCCAAGAGTCGCGGGAACGCGGTCGACCCGTGGGCGGTGCTCAGTACGCATGGGGCCGATGCCGTACGGCTTTTCCTCGTGGCGGCGAGTCAGGTCTGGGTGCCGCGGCGGTTCGATGAGCAGGCGATTCGGGACACGGCCGGCCGTTTCCTGCTGACGATCAAACATGTGTACGACGGGATCTTCGCCACGTACGCGAACTTCGGGTGGGCGCCATCGGACGCGGACCCGCCGGTGGCGGAGCGGCCGATCCTCGACCGATGGGTCCTGTCGCGGCTGGCCGCCGTGGAGCGTGGGGCCGATGAGGCGCTCGAGCGGTACGACGCGACCACGGCCATTCGGGCCGTCATGACCTTCGTGGATGACGATGTCTCCAAATGGTATGTGCGCCTGTCCCGTGCGCGCTTCTACGACGTCGAAGGGGCGGACAGCCGGGCGGCGTTCGCGACGCTGGCCGAGGTGCTGACGGTGAGCTGCCGGCTGCTGGCCCCGGCCATGCCGTTCATCACGGACTGGATGCATCGCGAGCTGACGGGCGGGTCGGTGCATCTGGCACCGTATGTGCGGACGCGACCGGATCCGATGGACATCGAGCTCGAGGCCGCGATGAGCGACGTGCGCCAGTTGTCCACTTTAGGGCGGGCGGCGCGTGCGGCCGCAGGTATCCGGACGCGCCAGCCATTGACGCGCGTGGCCTGCGTGGTGCCGCGCGGGGATGCCGGGCGGCTCGACGAGCTCGCGCCGCTGCTCGCCGCCGAGCTCAACGTCAAGCGTGTCGAGTGGCTGTCCTCGGGCGATGGGCTCGTCACGCGCATCGCCAAACCGAACTTTCGGTCGCTCGGGCGCAAGTTCGGCAAGCACACTCCGCTGGCGGCGGCGGCGGTCGGTGCGCTCGAGAGCGACCACCTGGAGGCGTTCGAGCGCGGGGAGCCGTTGGCCATCACGGTGGAGGGGGAGACCCACCATCTGGACGCGTCGGATCTGGCGATTACGCACGTCGCCACGAGCGACCTCGTAGTTCAGGAGGCGGGCGGCTACGTTGCAGCGATCGATCCGCGGATCACTCCGGAGCTCGCGCGGGAAGGGCTGGCGCGCGACCTCATCAGCGCGGTCCAGCGGACTCGAAAAGAGGCGCAGTTCGCGGTCAGCGATCGTATTCGTCTGACCGTCGCGGGGGATGCCGACGTGGACGCGGCGGTGGCCGCGCATCGGGGCTGGATCGCGGGGGAAACGCTGGCCCGCGAGCTGACCACCGTGGGTGTGGCCGCCGGCGGGGAAGGGGAACGAAGCGGTTTCGATGTGGAACGGACGCTCGACCTCGATGGCCGTGCCGTGCGTATCACCATTACCAGGGAATTGCAGCCATGATCGCGCCGATCGCAGATGCTGCGGGCACCGTGAAGTTCAAGTCGCTGACGAAGAAGCAATTGGCCCATTTCGAGCAGCGCCTGCTCGAAGAGCGCCGGCGCGTCGTGAAGGAGCTCGGTAGTTATTCCGAGGCGTTCGGCGCGACACCGCAGAATGCCGACGGCGACCTGAGCTCGTATTCCTTCCATATGGCCGATCAGGGAACCGATGCGATGGAACGCGAGAAGGCGTTCCTGTTCGCGAGCCAGGAAGGGCGCTTCCTCTGGCACATCGATGAAGCGCTCCGGCGCCTCTACCGGACGCCCGAGACCTTCGGCCGGTGTCACAACTGCGGCCAGGCGATTGCTCTCGACCGACTGGATGCCTTGCCCCACGCGCGATATTGCTTCGCATGCAAGCAGCAGGAAGAAGACGGGAAGCGGTGAGGGCGGGATGGACCGCATGCTGACGGNNGCGACGCGACGCCCAACGGGGCCCGCAAGGCCCGGCTCTTCTGGGGCACGGTGATCGTCGTCGTCCTGGTGGATGTCGTGACCAAGGTCGTCGCGGTGGCCGGTCTCCGGCCGCGGGGCTTTCCGCACGACGTGATCGGGCACGCCGTCCGGTTGACCCTCGTGTACAACCCCGGAGCCGCATTCGGTCTCTTTCTTGGCCCTCTCTCGCGCTGGATCTTTCTCGGGCTGACGGTCGGGGTGCTCTGCATCCTGCGCGTGCTCTATCGGGCCACGCCGGACGGAGACCTCGCGCGCGTGCTCGCGCTCGGCCTCGTCTGCGGCGGCGCGCTGGGGAACCTGATCGACCGTGTGCGGTCCCCGATGGGCGTGGTCGATTTCATCGATGTCGGTATCCGCGACCTTCGCTGGCCCACGTTCAACGTGGCCGACATGGCCGTCAGCGTCGGTGCGGTGCTGCTCGCGTGGGTTCTGTGGGGCGAGGACAGGCACCGCGAGACCAGCGCGGCGCCCATCCCCGAGGTGTAGCGCGGCGCCGGCGGGCGAGCCGGCGCCCGGCCGGCATCAGTTTACCGTCGATGTCGGCGACGCGAACACGCGACTGGACGTGTTCCTCGCCCGGCGCCTCGATACCTCCCGTACTCGTGCGGCGACGCTAATCGCGACGGGCGGAGTCCAGGTCGGCGGCCGCGCGCAGCGCGCGAGCTACCTCGCGCAGCCCGGCGACAGCCTGGTGATCGAGGTTCCCGTTCCTCCCGGACGATTCGTGACGCCGGAGACGATTCCGCTTGCGATCGTGTACGAGGACGCCGCACTCCTTGTCGTCGACAAGGCGGCGGGGATGGTGGTCCACCCGGCCCCCGGTCATTGGAGCGGCACGCTCGTGAACGCGCTCGTCGGGCGGGAGCCGGCCGCCGGCTCGACCGACGCCGAGCCACCCCGCGCGGGCATCGTGCACCGACTCGACAAGGACACCTCGGGCCTGCTCCTCGTGGCGAAGACCGAACGGGCCCACCGGCTGTTGACGGCGGCGCTGGCCGCGCGCCGCGTGCGGCGGCGGTATGCCGCCCTGGCCTGGGGCCACCTGCGCGAGGAGCAGCGCACCGTCGACGCGCCGATCGGACGCGATCCGCGGGACCGGAAGCGCATGGCGATCGTGCCGGCGGGCCGGCCGGCTCGCACGGATCTCGTCCGCCTCGCGCGCTACGATGCCGTCGAGCTCCTGCGGGCGCAGCTCCACACGGGGCGGACGCACCAGATCCGCGTGCATCTCGCGTCCATCGGCCATCCCGTGGTCGGCGACGACACGTACGCAGGGGGGGGGGCCCGGGGCGATGTCGGGCTGCCGCCGCGACGGCACTTCCTGCACGCCGCATGGCTCGTGCTGGAGCATCCCCTCACCGGCGAGACGCTCGATTTTCGCTCTCCGCTGCCGCCGGATCTCCGTGCGTCGCTCGCGCGGGTCGCGGGCGCGGATGCCGCTCTCGACTCCGGGACGGATGAGCTGACCCAGCTCGGGTTCTACGCCACATGACGCGCATCAACTATTCCGCGCGCGAAGTCAGCTGCAAGATCGTCTACTACGGTCCCGGCCGCTCGGGGAAGACGACGAACCTGCAGTACATCTACGACCAGGTGCCTGCGGACCAGAAAGGGTCGATCGTCTCCCTTGCAACGCAGGCGGACCGCACGCTGTTCTTCGATTTCCTGCCGGTCGACCTGGGGGCGATCGCGGGCTTCACGACCCGCCTGCAGCTGTACACGGTGCCCGGGCAGATCTATTACCAAACGACGCGCAAGCTCGTCTTGCAGGGCGCGGACGGCGTCGTGTTCGTCGCGGACAGTCAGGGGCGGCAGCTCGAGGAAAACATCGAAAGCTTGCAGGATCTCCATGCCAATCTCGCGGAGCAGGGGATCGACCCGCGCACGGTTCCGCTCGTGCTGCAATACAACAAGCAGGACCTGCCCCGGGACCTGGTGCTCGACGTGGCCGCGCTCGACGACGCGCTCAACTTCCGCTCCGTCCCGAGTCTGCCGGCCAACGCGCTGCAGGGCACCGGGGTGTTCGACACGCTGCGCGCGATCGCCGGCGCCGTGCTGCTGCGCGTGAACGCGCAATGACGGCCGCCGGCTCCGACGGAGGGACGCCGCGCCACGAGTTCCAGGATTTCGTGGCCGACCTCTCGCGAGCCGTCTCGCCGCATTGGGCGCCCCTGGTGTCGCCGCCGGCGGGGCCGGCCGTCGCGCCGTCCTTCGATCCGGACGATCCCCGCATCATCTGGGACTGGCCCGAAGCGGTCGGTCGCGTGATCGAGGAGCTGCGATAGATGGGGGACGCGTAGATGGCGATCCGCGGCAGTCTGCACGAGGCGAGCCTCCCCGACGTCTTCCAGCTCCTCGCGATGGGGAAGAAGACCGGGTGTCTCGGCGTGACGCAGCGCAACCAGTTCGGCTCCATCTACTTCGAGCGCGGACGCATCGTCTACGCGGCGATCGTGAACCGCCGCGACCGGCTCGGCGATATCCTCGTGTCCGCCGGGATCGTCACGCGCACCGAGCTCGAATCCGCGATCGGGGTCCAGCGCGCCGCGCCGCATCGCCGCCTGGGTGACATCCTCGTGGCGCAGGGACTGATCGCGCGCGACGAGCTGCACGCGTACGTGCGCATGCAGATCGAAGAGGCCGTGTACGTCCTCTTCACGTGGTCGCACGGCGCATTTAATTTCGAGGTCGACGTGCGTCCGGAGGAGCAGGATTTCATCGTCTCGATCAACGTCGAATCGCTGCTGCTGGAGGGCGCGCGCCGAGTCGACGAATGGAGCCTGATCCAGCAGAAGATCGCGAGCTTCGATCTCATCTTCGCGCTCGACCAGGACAAGATCCGCGCGCGCGGCGTCGTGCTGACGATGCAGCAGGAGATCGTGACCGGTCTGATCGACGGACAGCGCGACGTCGCGGCCGTTATCGACGCGTCGGGCCTGTCCGAATTCGACGTCGGGAAGGCGCTCTACGCGCTCGCCTCGGCCGGCCTGCTGGTGCGCGTCGGGCGGACCCAGGGTCGCACCCCGGTCGTCGCCGATGCGCGCGTCGAAGAGCATCGCAATCTCGGGATCGCGTTCTACAAGACCGGGATGCTCGACGAGGCGGCGCGCGAGTTCCACCGCGTCGCGGATCTGCGCCCGGACGACGTCGGGCCGATGTTCTATCTGGGCCTCGTGTCGATCCGCCAGGGGGATTGGGCCGACGCCGTCACGACGCTGCGGAAAGCGTCGGCGGTCCCGGGCGCGGGCGCCGCCCCCGCACACAACCTCGCGTACGCGTTCGAGCGGCTCGGCCAGTACGCCGAAGCCGAGGCCGCGCTGGCCGAGGCGGTCGCGCGCGGAGGGGGATCGGACCCGCACGTGTTGATGTCACGGGCGGCGCTTGCGCTGCACCGGCGCGATATCGAATCCGCGACTCGCGATCTCGCGGCGGCCCGTCCGCTGTGGGGACGCAAGAGCCCATCCCCGGCCTGGTATCACTACGCCGCGGTCGTGGCGATCCTCTCGGGGGACCTCGATCGCGCGCGCGCGCTGCTCGCGGAAGGGGTCGCGCAGCATCCGCGCGCCGTGGCGCTGTACAGCAACCTCGCCGTCGTGCAGGAGCGGCAGGGGCATCTAAGCGACGCCGCGGCGACCTGGGAGCGCGCGCTGGAGCTCGAGCCGGAGAACGCGGCTTTTCAGCGGCAGCTGGACGCCGTGCGCCAGGTGCCGGCCAGCTCCGGAGCCGATGCGTGACGGACGACGCACAGTTTCGCGCCCTGCTCGGCAAGATCGCGCGCGACCGCGCCTTCGCGTGCGCGCACTACAAGGATACGTGCCTGCGGCGCCGCATCGCGGCGCGGCTCCGGGCGCGCGGCGTGCATAGCTACGCGGAATACGCGCAGGTCCTCGACGCGGACGCGGGCGAGTACGACACACTGATCGACGCCCTCACGATCAACGTCACGCGACTCTTCCGGAACTGGGAGACGTATGCGGCTGTGGCGCGCACGGTGATTCCGGCGCTGTGGGCGCAACCCGCTCCATCGATCCACGTGTGGAGTGCGGGATGTGCCACGGGGGACGAGGCGTATTCGCTCGCGATCCTGTTCCATCGCCACGCGACGCGACTCGGGCAGATGGGACGCGCGTCCCGCGTCCGCGTGCTCGGCACCGACATCGATCGTGCGAGTCTTGCGGCCGCGGAGCGGGGGTCGTTTACGGAGCCCGCGTTCGCGGAAACGCCGCCCGAGCTGCGCGCGGCATATTTCAGCCACACCACCCCCGCGAGGATCGTCCCGACCGTGCACGCCATGACCCGCTTCGAGCGGCGCGACATCCTGAGCGACCCACCGCCGCCGAACCAACACGTGATCTGCTGCCGTAACGTCATCATCTACTTCCAGCGCGCGGCGCAAGAGGAGCTGCTCCCACGCCTGCACGCGGCCCTCGTCCCGAACGGATATCTTGTGCTCGGGAAGGTCGAGATGCTGTTCGGTGCGGCGCGCTCCCTCTTTGCTCCCGTCGATGCGCGCGCGCGCGTCTTTCAGCGGATTTAGGGGATCCATGACCGGAATGAGCGCACAGGATCCGCCAGGGGGCCCCGACCGCGGCGTCGGGGAGCTCCGGGCCCGCTTCGCGCAAATCAGCGCGCGCCTCGATGCCGGCACCGCGAGCGCCGAGACGCTCGACCGGCTCAAGCAGGACATCATCGCGCTGTACAAGACGATCGAGCACCGCGGGAATGAGCTGACCCTCCTCAAGGAGGACGTCAAGCGCATCGTCGGCAAATGGAAGGCCGTCCAGCAATCGATCGCGCCATCCATCGCGCCGCGCATCAGCCCCGAGCAACCCGTCCTGCGCGCCGACCCCCTCGGCGCCTCGACGTTCGTGGACCGGGGCTGGAGCTGCATCTCCGTGGGGGACTACGAGGGTGCGCAGACCGCGCTCGCGCGTGCCCTCGAGCTGACGCCGAACGACCCCCAGGCCGAATCGTTGCTCGGTTGGGCGCTCATGCTGCAGGAGCGCTACGATGAAGCGCTCCACACCTTCCAGCATGTGCTCGTGCGCGAGCCGACGAACGCGCTCGCGCGCATCAACCTCGGCTACATCTGCCTCAAGCAAGGGCTCTTCGGCGAGGCGATCGAGCACCTGTCCAAGGTCATCCGGCTCGACAACGATCGGAAGGCGACGCTGTACGCGCACTTCTATCTCGGGCTGGTCTACTTCGAGCGCGAGATGTACGACGACGCGCAGATCTTCTTCCTGAAGGCGCTCGCCCTCGGGCCGAACCTGATCGAGGCGTGGTACGAGCTGGGACGGGCGCGGTGGCTCGCGGGTGATCGCGACGGAGCGATGGAGGCCTGGCAGTCGGGACACACGGCGAACCGGTTCAATCCGTGGGCCACGCGGTGCGCGACGGTGCTCGCGACGGTGGCTGCCGGGGGCGCCCCTCCCGTGGGCCGCGCGGTTCCGGCCGGTGCCCGCGAATAGTGCGGTGGGCGGGCCCGTCCCACGGCGCGCTCGCTTGACACCGATTTCCGCGCCGCCTAAGCTAAACCGGTGAAAAACACACGAAAGAGCGCGTCGGGATCCCCGGAGCGACGGTGGTCGTACGCGTGGTGGTCGGCGGCGGTCCTCGTCGTCGGGTTGGGCTACGTCGATCTCGCCCGCGGAGGCGAGACCGCCGCTCCGATCCTGCTCATTCTGGGCTATTGCGTCTTCCTGCCCCTCGCCATCCTGCGGTGAGCCGCAGGGCTGGAGCAGGGATACGGCGCGGCAGCCGGAGGCCATCGGGCAGAGTCGCGGGCGAATAGCTCAGTTGGTTAGAGCGCCTGCCTTACACGCAGGATGTCGGGGGTTCGAGTCCCTCTTCGCCCATCGAGACGTCGTGGTGTGATGGTCGGCGGCAGGACGCCGGAGCGAGCGATCCGTCGATTCGTCGGCGCGTACACAGGAAGAGGGGGCTATCACGTGAGGGTTCGTTCGCGCCGCGCCGCCCCGATGGGACGGCGGCAATTGCGTTGGGCATGGTCGAGGGCCTGCGCGGCGATGGTCGTCGCGGCCGTCGGCGCCTGTGCGCTTGCCATCAGTGCAGCTCCGGAGCGGGCGGATGCGCAGTACCAACGCCGCGCCGGGAAGGACGCCAAGTTCCTCCTCGTCGTGCCGGCGTTCCAGAGCACCGATAAGGAGCTCGGATACGAAGCCGCCGTCGCGGTCCGGTCGCACGTCGACGATGATGCAGACCCCAAGAAGCTATGGGTGATCCCGCAGCAGAGCATCGAGGATGCGCTCACGGCGTCGGGCTTCCCGGCGCACGAGCCGATCTCCCCGACCGACGCGAAGCAGCTCGCGAGCGCGCTCCGCGGAGACGCGTACCTCGACGGCATGGCCATCCGCACGGCGACGGGGGTGCGGCTCGAGGCCCGGCTCGTCCTCGCTCGCGACAACTCTCTCGTCCAGCCCCTACCGCCCGCCGATGCGCCGAAGGTGGCTGGCGCCGCCAAGATCGTGTCGGCCGAGCTGCAGGAAGCGCTCAAGCAGCTGCCCGGCGAGGAGGCGTGCTATGCCGCCGCGCGCGCGGGGAAATACGCCGAGGCCCTCGCGGCCGCGCACGCGGCGATCGTTGCGTATCCCGCGGCCACGCTCGCCCGGCTCTGCGAGGTCAGCGCGTTCGCGGCCATGAAGCAGCCGCCCGACTCGATCCTCCGCGTCACGCAGGAGGTCCTCGCGACCGATCCGAAGAATCGCACGGCGCTCGATCTCGCCGCGCAGGCCGCCTACGACAAGAAGGACTACGACCAGGCGACGAAACTGTGGGGGCAGGAGCTCACGGACGATCCGTCCAACGTGAACCTCGTCGAGGATGTGGTCACGAAAATCGTGGCGGCCGGCCACCCGGAGACCGCGCTCCCGATCATCGATGCCG
>PLLD01000033.1 GCA_003141205.1 Gemmatimonadota bacterium | reverse complement strand
GACGGCACGGACAACTTCCCCACTCGCTACCTCACCAACGACGCTTGCGTGCTGCTCCGCAAGCCGAACGTGTACGGCTCCACCTTTCGCTTCGAGGGTCAGGCCAGCGTGTTCGCGCCGCATCTGGGTGGACCGTGCTATCGCTGCCTGTACCCGGAACCGCCGCCGCCCGGGTCCGTCCCGAGTTGCGCCGAGGGGGGCGTGCTGGGCGTGCTCCCCGGGCTGGTGGGGACGATCCAGGCGACGGAGACGATCAAGCTCATCATCGGCATCGGGGAGCCGCTGATCGGGCGATTACTCCTCGTGGACGCGTTGCACACCCGGTTCCGCGAGGTGAAGCTGCGGCGCGACCCGGAGTGTCCGGCGTGCGGGACGCGCGAGATCCAGGAGCTCATCGACTACGAGGAGTTCTGCGGTCTGCGTCAGGCCGCGGCGGAGGAGCTGGCGGCACCGGTGATTCGCGAGGTTACGCCGACGGAGCTCGCGGCCAAGCGCGCGCGCGGGGACGACTTCGACCTGATCGACGTGCGCGAGCCGCACGAGTACGAGATCGCCCGGCTGGAGGGTGCGCGCCTCATCCCGCTCGGTACGCTGGGCGCGGCGATCCCGACGCTGAATCGGGAGCGGGAGATCGTGCTGCATTGCAAGGTCGGCGGCCGCAGCGCGCAGGCCGTGCGCACCCTGCAGGCGGCGGGGTTTCGCAACGTGTGGAACCTGGCCGGGGGGATCACGCGCTGGAGCGAGGACGTCGATCCCACGGTGCCGAGGTACTGACCGACGATCGGCGTCATCTCGGATACGCACGGGCTGCTGCGGCCGGAAGCGCAGGCCGCGCTGGCCGGGTGCCAGTGGATCCTCCATGCGGGCGACGTCGGTGATCCCGCGATCCTCGATCGGCTGCGCGAGATCGCGCCTGTCGTAGCGGTCCGCGGCAACACCGATGGCGGCGCGTGGGCCGACGGGTTGCCCGCGACGGAGACCGTCGAGGTGGACGGGATCCTCGTGCACGTGGTGCACGACCGGGCTCAGTTGGATCTGGTGCCCGCGGCGGCGGCCGTGCGCATGGTCGTGTACGGGCACTCGCACAAGCCGCTGATCGAGGACGCCGAGGGCGTTCTCTTCCTGAACCCCGGGAGCGCGGGGCCGCGCCGATTCCGCCTTCCCATCTCGGTCGCGCGGGTGTCTGTCGCGGAGGGGGCCATCTCCGCGGAGATCATCGAGCTCGACGTCGGCGACGGGCGTTAGGTCAGGACACGGTGCGCGTCTTCTTCTTCAGGAAGTCCATCAACAGGAATTGCCCGAGCGTCATCGTGTTCGTGAAGTACGCCTTGCCGCGCGAGATCTCGGATACCCGCTTCACGAACTCCACCAGCGCCCGGTCGCGCGCGAGCATGAACGTGTTGATCAGGATGCCGGCCTTGCGGCATGCGGCGACCTCCTTGAGCGTCTCCGCGATCACCGTCGCATCGAGACCCATCGAGTTCTTGTAGATCTGACCGTTGGGCATCGTGAGAGCGCTCGGCTTCCCATCCGTGATCATCACGATCTGCCGCATGTCCTTCTTCTGCGCCGCCAGAAGCCGGCGGGCCAGCTTGAATCCCTCGGCCGTGTTCGTGTGATACGGCCCCACCTGTGCGTGCGCGAGGCGGGCGAGGGGGATCTCCTCGGCCGAGTCGTGAAACAGGACCACCTTGATCGTATCGCCGGGGAACTGCGTCCGGATGAGGTGCGTGAGCGCGAGCGCGACCTTCTTCGCCGGGGTGAACCGATCCTCCCCGTACAGGATCATCGAGTGCGACGTGTCGAGCATGAGCACCGTCGCGCAGGACGACCGGTATTCCGCCTGCCGGACCATGAGGTCCGAGTAGTCGAGATCGAGCGGCACGGACAGCTGCCCCGTCCGCAGGAGCGAATGTTTCAGCGTTTCGCTGACATCGAGGTTGAGCATGTCGCCGAATTCGTACGGCTTGGTGAAGCCGTCCGCCTCGATCCCGGTGGCGAGATACGGCGTGTCGTGGCTGCCGAAGCTCGACTTGCCGAGCGATCCCAGGATGTGGCGCAATGCCTTGAAGCCCAGGAAATCGATCCCTTTCTCTGTCAGGGAGAACTGGACGTCCTTCGCCGCGGCGTGGGCGAGGCCACCCCGGCCGACCACGGGCTGCTGGGTCGAGGGCATCTGCGGCGGCGCCGACACGTTGAGGTAGCCCTCACCCGCGAGCCGCTGAATGAGGTCATCCAGCAGCTGCGCCAGCTTGGCCTGCGCTTCCGAGTCGCCGTCGCCCCTCAGCGCCTCGAGCATTTCCGGCGTGAACTGCCCGCTTTCGATCAGCGCGTTGAGGATCGCCTCGCGCAGCGCATCGAGCGACCGGTCCTCTTCGCCGCCGAACTCCCCCCAATACGGATTGGAGTGCTTCCCGCCGGCAAATCCCGATTGCAACAGGAAGTCGGCGAGCTTGTCGAGCAGCGCCTGGAGGTCGACCGCGTCGGCTGATTCGGCGCTGTATTTTGCGTAGGTATGAACGCGCATGGCGACGACGGGAGCTGACGGAGGAGGACCGGGAGCGACGGGGGAGGACGCATCCGCAATATACGGCGCGGCGCTCCCTTTTCGCGGGGCCGTCAACCCGTTCCGGACCCTTCTCCTCCATCGCAATTTCAGGATCTTCTGGATCGGGCAGACGCTGTCCCTGATCGGCACGTGGATGCAGGTGATGGGGCAGGGCTGGCTGGCGCTCGAGCTCACGAACAACGCCTTTCTCGTCGGGCTGGTGAGCGCCGTCGGGGCGCTCCCGATCCTGCTCTTCTCGCTCCCCGCGGGCTTCGTGGCCGATCACACGAACAAGCTGCGCCTCGTCACCGCGATGCAGGCGCTGCTCTTGATCGAGGCCACGACACTCTGGTTGCTGACGCTGACGCACCGGGTCACGATCGACTGGCTGCTCGTCCTCGCGGCGGCGAACGGCACGTTCAGCGCCTTCGAGATCCCCGCGCGGCAATCGATGCTGGTCGAGCTGGTCGGGGGGGAGCGCGGCGACCTGCATCACGCGATCGCGCTCAACTCCAGCGGCTTCAATCTGGCGCGCGTGGTCGGCCCCGCGATCGGCGCGACGGTGATCGCCAGCGCGGGCGTCGCGTGGTGCTTCGCCCTGAATGGCGTGAGCTATCTCGCAGTTCTCGCAGGGCTGTTCCTGATCCGGCTGCCGCGGTACGCGCCTCCGGTGTCCACCGCCTCACCGATCGCGGGAATGCTCGAGGGGATTCGCTACATGCGCGGGACCCCCGCGGTGAGCGCCATCCTGCGGCTCATGACGGCGTACGCGATCTGCGGCGTCCCGTATCTCGTGCTCATGCCGGTGGTCGCGCGCGACGTCCTGCACGAGGGAGCGCGGGGCTACGGCCTGTTGCTCTCGTGCGTCGGAATCGGCGGCCTCGCGGGCGCCCTCTTCCTCGCCGCCGCGGGCAAGCACATTCAGCGCGGCCGGCTCCTGCGTCTCTCGGCCTACGCCTACGCCGCGCTCCTCATCGCGTTCGCCCTCTCGCGATCGCTCGCCCTCTCGTGCGGTCTGCTCCTCGCCGTCGGCTGCATGATGATCGTGAACATGGCGCTCGCCAACGGACTCCTCCAATTGATGGTCCCCGATGCGCTGCGCGGGCGCCTCATGGCCGCCTATTCGTTCATCGTCGTGGGACTCGCGCAGGTGGTCGGGGCATTCGTCGCCGGCGCGGTGGCGCGCGCGGTCAGCGTCGACTGGGCGATCGGGGGCGCGGCCGCGATCATGCTGGTCTACGCCCGGTACATCTTCGGTCGCTATCCCGACGTCAAGCGCCTCTGATGCCTCCTGTCTCCTCTCTACTTTGTCCCCTCTAGGAGGACTGTCGGCTACGCCGACAGTCCTCCTCCGAACATGTCCTGTCCCGGAGGATGCCCCGGCCGGCGCCGCTGGTCCGGCGCGGCGCGTCCATACTGCCCCGTGTCCGAGCGCGAGATCTTCTTCCGCGCCACGAGCGACTCCAACACCAGCTCCCCGGCGGCCGCGTTGAACGGAATATCCCCCCGCTTCGCGAGCCCGACGGTCCGGACGACTTCGAGCAGGCCCGGGACGTTGGCGAACCCCTGCACGATCGCGTCGGCCGAGACCTCGTCGCTCACCTGCAGCGCGCCGCCTCCGTCGAACCACATCACGATCTCGTCGGTGCTCACCCCCTCGGCCCGATCCCGGAACGTCGCGTCCGCTGCGCGCCGAATCAGCTCGCGGGCGATCGCGTGCCCGCCGACCAGCTCCCCTTCGTACTCGAGCTCCATCTTGCCGGTGATCGCGGGGAGCGCCGCATAGACGTCGGAGATCCGCGGAACGATCTCGGTCTCGCCCGTCGCGAACGCCCGGCGCTCGGCGTTGGAGACGACGTTCTCGAGGATCGAGATCGGCATGCGCTGGGACACGCCGGACCGGCGGTCGACGCGCTTGTCGGTCCGGGCCTCGAAGGCGACGCGCTCCGCGACCTCGGCGATGAAATCGGGAATCCGGATCCGCGGCCCGCTATCGCGCGCCGTCCAGGCTTCCTGATCCGTGATGGCCATCCCCAGCTCGATCGTCTC
>PLLD01000089.1 GCA_003141205.1 Gemmatimonadota bacterium | reverse complement strand
GGACATGTTCTGCGCCTTGAACGGGGCCACGCGGCAGCCGTCGCGTGCGAAGATGCGGCAGAGGGCGGTCACGAGGGTCGATTTCCCGACGTGGGACGCTGTGCCCTGGACCATCAGAACGGCGGCGCGTGTCTGTACGGGCATGCGCCGGAGGGTACACGATCGACCGGGGAGGTGCCACCGCCCGTTTGCTTGCGCGTGGTCGGAGCATCGTATAGGTTCGCGTCCACAATTGATTGCGAATGGGGTTCGCGGAAGTCCGGTGCAATGCCGGCGCGGCCCCGCCACTGTCAGAGGCCTGGTGGGCGGCAGATGCCATGTGCATTGGCCGAGTGGTACCACCGGACCGGCGTGCTCAGAATGCCACTGGAACGCGCGCGGCGATTGGCCGCGGCGTGCTCTGGGAAGGCGAGCACGACTGCCTCGAGCCAGGAGACGCGCCCCGTTCGCTCCCGCACGATACACCTCGAGGGAGGGAGGCGGGGCGACATGCCGTGATGGCGGGACGCGTCTGTTGACGTCCCGGTCTTCGCGCCACCACCGCCCGTCCACCTCTTCCCGCGCGGAAGGAGGAAGAGACGGGCATGTTGTTGGTGGGTGGATGGGTTCGGGGACGGCGGATTGCCACGGCCAGCGGAACGCTGGTAATGGGACTCGTCGCATGCCGCACATCACCGGCGGGCAAGCGCGCCGATGTCGCCCGAGCTCTCGTCGCGATCGACGCGGACGGAGACACCGTTCGGCTCAACCAGCCGGCGCAGCGCGTCGTCTCGCTCGTCCCGAGCGCGACCGAAATGGTCATAGCACTCGGCGCGACATCCCAGCTAGTCGGCCGGACGCGGTACGACCGGGACCCTGCGCTCGCGTCGGTCCCGTCGGTCGGGGGCGGGATCGACCCGAATCTCGAGCAGCTCACGGCGTTGCGCCCGGATCTCGTGCTCCTGTGGGAGGGGAAGCACGGGTCCGCCGTGCGCGCCGGGATCGACGCCCGTGGTATCACCAGCTACGCCACGCCTATACGCGATACGGCCGCCGTGTTCAGCACCACCGCAGCGCTCGGACACCTCCTCGGACGCGATAGCGCGGCCGCCGCCCTCGCGGATCACGCGCATACGCAGCTCGCCGCCGTCCGACAATCGGTCGCGGGACGGCCGACACCCACCGTGCTGTTCGCGATCTGGGGCGACCCACCGATGACGGTCGGACCGCGCACGTTCATCGCGGAGCTGATCCGCGTCGCGGGGGGACGAAACGCCTTCGACGATGCGGCGACCGATTGGCCGCAGGTCTCGATGGAGGAGATCGTCGCGCGCGCACCCGGCGTCATCCTCCTCTCGGTCGGCGAGGATCGGCACGGCGGGGCGGAGCGCCTCATGACCACTCCCGGATGGCGGGATCTCCCCGCCGTGCGCGCGGGGCGCGTCATCGAAGTTCCGGCCGATCTGACCAATCGTCCGGGACCCGCGATCGGGGACGTCGCGCAGCTCTTTCGCGATGCGATCCATCCCGAGGCCAAGGGAAGCGTTCCCGCGACTCCGGCCGGCGTACACGCGGACGTGCCGCGATGACGACGTCGGCCACCGCGGGGGATCGCACCGCGTGGCGTGCGGGATGGGGGATCGCGCTCGCCGTGGCGTTCGTGCTCGCCGTGGTCGCGAGCATCGCATTCGGATCGGTGCCACTCGGGTTGCGGGCGGTGCTCGGCGGTCTCATTGGGCACTCGGACCCGGTGACGCGCACGATCGTGCACGATCTGCGACTACCGCGTGCCATGGCGGCGGCGCTCGTGGGTGCCGCGCTCGCGCTCAGCGGGACGACGTTCCAGGCGCTGCTGCGGAATCCGTTGGCCGAGCCGTACGTGTTGGGTGTGTCCGGCGGTGCGGCGCTTGGGGCGGTCGGGTCGATCACGCTCGCGCAGTTCATTCCGGTGCCGTGGCCGGTCCCGGTCGGCGCCGCCGTGGGGTCGTGTGTCGCGATCGCGCTCGTCGTGCGCGTAGCGCTCGGTGTCGGACCGACGCTGGATCCGCGCATCCTGCTCCTCGCCGGCGTCATCGTTGGCGCTTTCGCGAACGCCGGGATCTTCCTCTTGCTCTCGATGGCCGACGTCGCGGCCTTTCGGTCGGCGACCATCTGGATGATGGGGAGCCTGTCCGGAAGCAATTGGTCGGGTGTCACGCTTCTCGCGGTCGTGCTCGTACCATCCTTCATCGCGCTGCTGGCGCTCGCGCGCCCACTGAATGCGCTGGCGATCGGCGAGGAGACCGCGAGCTACCTCGGCGTTTCGGTCGAGCGCACCAAGTGGATCGCGTACATCGTCGCGTCGCTGCTTGCGGCGGCGGCCGTCGCCGCGGCCGGGATCGTCGGCTTCGTCGGACTGATCGTGCCGCACGCGGTCCGGCTCGTGTGGGGGAGCAACCATCGCACCCTGCTGCCGGTCGCCGCGATTCTGGGGGCCACCTTCGTGCTCCTCACCGATGTCGCGGCCCGCACGATCGCCGCGCCGACGGAGCTTCCGCTCGGAGCCGTGACGGCGGTGATCGGCGTCCCGGTGTTCGTCGCACTCCTCCGTCGCCGCGGGTCATGAGTCCCCAAACGCCGGGACCCGCGTGGCGCTGCGAGCGGCTCTCCGTGTGGTATCAGCGCGCGCGCGTCGCGGCCCTGGCCGATGTCAGCCTCGATATCGCGTCCGCGCGGTGCACGGCGGTCCTGGGCCCGAACGGCTCCGGCAAGTCGACTTTCCTGAAGGCGTTGCTTGGCGTTGTGGAGCCATCGAATGGGCGGGTGGAGTGCTTCGGGCAGCCGCTCTCGGAATGGTCGCGTCCCGCGCTCGCACGCACCGTTGGCGTCGTGGCGCAGGAAGAAACCGAGGCGTTCCCCATGACGGCGCGAGCGCTCGTCGCGATGGGACGATATCCCCATCTCGGGCCGTGGCGGAGTGAGGGACCGGCCGATGCCGCCGCGATCGCGGCGGCGATGGACCGATGCGACGTGGCCGGATTCGCCGACCGGTCCGTCGACACGTTATCTGGCGGGGAGCGGCAGCGTGTGCGCATCGCACGGGCCTTGGCGCAGTCGCCGAGGGCGCTCGCGCTGGATGAGCCGACGGCGTCGCTCGACCTGGCGCACGAGATGGCGATCCTGGTTCTGTTGCG
Organism: Gemmatimonadota bacterium; assembly: GCA_003141205.1. Taxonomy (GTDB): domain Bacteria; phylum Gemmatimonadota; class Gemmatimonadetes; order Gemmatimonadales; family Gemmatimonadaceae; genus FEN-1251. Next base: position 29,297 of record PLLD01000089.1, on the reverse strand, counting down.
GGCGTTGGCGGATGGTGGTGTGACCGTGGTGCACATCACGCATCACTTGATGCTCGCGGCTCGCTACGCCGACCGCGTCGTGCTGTTGAGCGAGGGGCGGCTTGTGGCCGATGGACCTCCGGCGGAGGTGCTGACTCCGGAGCGGGTGGAGCAGGTATTCGGATGGCCTGTCGGCCTCGCGCGGACCGATGCGGGCATCCCCTACCTCGTGCCCCTGAGCGGTGGCCGGTGACGGCGTGGCCCGTGGCGACCATTGCGGCCGCGTGGCTGGCGCTCGGAGTGGCGACCGGCGTGCAGGGCCAGGTGCCAAGTGAAGTGCGTGGCCGCGTGACGGACCGTGCGCGCGGAACCGCGATCGCGGACGCGCGCATCGATGTCGCGGACGGAGAGCGGCTCGCGGTGACGGACGCAGACGGGGATTTCGTCGTGCGCGGCCTCGTACCGGGCGCCTATTCGTTGCGCGCGAGCGCGGTGGGCTTTCGACCAGCGACGATCGACATCGCGGTCGAGAATGGACGGAGTGCCCGCCTGGCTATCGCGCTCGAGGCGCTGGCCGTTCGGTTGCCGGAGGTGCGAGTGCGCGAGCGCCCCGATACGACCGGCGGCGCGACGACGACCATCTCGCGCACGATGATCGATGCTTCGGGGCAGCGCGATGTGGGTGCACTGCTGGATCAACAGAGTGGCGTGCTTGTGACACGCCGAGGTGGTCCGGGGGGACCGGCGACCGTCTCGATCGGTGGCTCGACGGCGAACGAGATCCTGGTTCTGGTCGATGGGGTGCGCCTCAACTCCCCGATGACCGGGGAGGCCGACCTCTCCCTCATCCCGCTCGCACAGGTCGAGAGCATCACGATTGTGCGCGGCGCGGAGGCCGCGCGCTTCGGCGGAGGGGCGCTCGGGGGTGTGGTGTTGATCGAGACGCGCAGGCCCACCGGGACCATGCTGTCAGCCGAAGCGCGAGGTGGCTCGCGGGGAGATCGAGAGGGAATCCTGTCTGGCGGTATCGATGTGCCGAGTGCTCTGACGGGCAGCGTTACGGCCGATCGTCGGATGCTCACCGGAGATTTTCCGTATGACGTCCCGGCGGTCCGCGGCGGCGGCACCGCTGTCCGCGCGAACGACGCCGCGGCGACGTCGTCCCTATCGGCGTCGGTGGCCTCGAGCGCGTGGCCGATCGCGGTGGGTGCCCACGGGATGCTCGCGAGCACCCAGCGGGGGATCGCGGGCTCGATCGATGCGCCGTCGGCGTTCGCGCGGAGCGGGGACACGCGATTGTCCGGAGGGGTCGACGCCGAGGACGCGAGCGGGCCCGTGCACTGGTCGGCCGATCTCGCGGCGGACAACGAGCGCACGACGTATCGCGACCCGAGCCCTCCGATCGGACCGCCGTACGATGACACGGTACGAGCGACGAGCGTCGTGGGCACCGCCGTCGCGACCCTCCCGCTGCATCCTGTCGCCTTCACGATGGGGAGTGAGGTGCGCGTGATCCACGTCGTTGCGACGGAGCTCACGGTGGCGGCGCCGGCGACGGAGCGGGACGAGGGACTCTGGGCGCAGGCCCACGCGTCCGTGCCGCTGCGGGCGGGCACGATCCTCACGGCCGATGCCGCTGTGCGCGCGGATTGGGATCCCTTCGTGCGCGGAACCGTGGTCTCTCCGCGCGTGACTATCGCGGCGACGCACGGCCCCTTCGTCGCATCCATGAGCGGTGGGTCGGCCTTCAATCCGCCGACGCTGGCCGACCAGTTCTTCCACGAGGGCGTGCTGGTTGCCCCGAATCCCGATCTTCGGCCGGAGCGGGTGCACGACGATCTCGAAGCGCGCCTCGCGCTGCGGGACGTCGGGTCGTCCACCGTCCGGATCAGCGGCGACATCGCGGTCTATCGAGCGGATGTGACGGGGATGATCCTCTGGTTCCCGGACTACCGCTTCGTCTGGAGCCCGGACAACGTCGATGTGCGGCGTCGAGGATGGGAGGGGAGTGGCGCGCTGTCCTTCCCGACGATTGGGGCCGAGCTGCGCGGAAACCTGACTGATGTCGCGGTGGAGTACGCGGGACCGGTGCTGACCGGACAGGTCCCGTACCGGCCACGCGTTACGGCTGCCGTCGGCGGAGCCGAGACGGTGGGGCGAATACATACCGAGGTCTCGCTGCGCTACATCGGCGACCGCCGGACGGTGGACGGGTCCTCCATCAATGCTCTTGGAGCCTACTGGATCACGGACGCGCACGCGACGGTGCGCATCCTGAGTGGCCGATGGCCGCTCGATGCACTCGGCGGTGTCGATGATGTCTTCGATCGCCGTGCCACGTTGTTGATCGATTACCCCTACCCTGGACGCACATGGACATTCGGACTGCGGTTCGCCACGCCACGATGACCCGTTTCTCTTCGCGCGCGATGTGGGGCGCCGGAATCGCGGGGCTGCTACTCGCGGCGGCCTGTCACTCGGACACGGCGACCGGCACATCGGTCGCGCCGTTCCTTCGCGGGACGGCGACCAATCATCAGATCGGCATCGTGGTCAATTCCACGGGCCGGTCGCTGACGCTCTTTCAGCTGGGCGCGCCCACGCAGACGCGACAGATCGCGCTTGGCGCGTCGAGCGCGATCACGCCGGTCGGGCTTAGCGTGCGAGGCACGACGGCCGCCGTGCCGCTTGGCGATGCCGCGAGTGTCGCGCTAGTGGATCTCAGCACGCTGGCGATCACGCGATACGCGATCTTTTCGGCGGGGAACGCGACGGGGCAGGCGTTCGTGGACGATAGCACGATTCTGGCGACGAACCCGATTAGGGGGATCGTCGGTCGCTTCACGGCCGGGCAAGCGTCGGATACGATCACGGATACGGTCGCTGTCGCGCCATCCCCGACGGACGTGGTCGTCGGGGGCTCGCATGCGTTCATCATCTCGGGCAACCTCGACGTCAATTACTCCCCCATCGGGAATGGCATCGTGACGGAGATCGATGCGCGTACACTTGCGGTCATCAACACCGTCAGCACCACGGGCACGAATTCCGCGGCAGGAGCGATTGGGCCCGATGGGCACCTCTACGTCGTGAATACGGGGGACTACGTCAATCCCGGAACGCTCACCGTCATCGACACTTCCAACCTCTCGGTCATCACCACGGTAGCGAACGTGGGTGTGGGCCCCGGAACAATCGCGATCGACAGCGCGGGGCTGGCCTACATCTCGAGCTTTTTGGGGGGCACGGTCATCTGGAACACGGCCACGCAGACGTTCGTGCGCGACCCGAGCAATCCGGTGTGTGCGCCGATCGCGGGTGGCGCATGCCGCGGGGCATTCGACGCGCGTCCCGATGCGTCCGGGAATGTCTACCAGGTCTTTTTCGGGAGCTCGGGTCAGGGGCTCGCGCCGGAGGTGTTCGTCTACCAGCACGGCACGTATGCGTTGACCGACAGCGTCGCGATGGGGCAGGGTCCGTCCGCGATCCGGATTGCAACCTTCTAATAGAAGGGCGGGACGGCGACCGTCCCGCGGCGTCGCGACGGTGCGGTGGCTCTCGACCTGTTGTTCGGGGCGACGGGTGGCAAAGGGCGCTGGCGCGCGGCATAGCACTCAAGCCGGCGCTGGCGCTGCGGGATCTTCTCGGTGCTGCGGCCGCCGTGGAGCGCGCGCTCGAGGGGGGACAGCTCGACCAGGCGCATGCACTGTTGGCGCGGCATCTGGTGTCACGCGGTTTCGCGCGCGGGTACTCGCGGCGTGGGGGGCGTTGGTAACACGGTACGGCGGTGGCACGACACTGGTTGTGGCGCACGGGCATGTGAATCGGATCATCCTGCTCGAGGTGACCGGGCGGCCGCTGGACGACTTCTGGGAGATCGAGCAGCCGAATGGCGTGGTAACGGTCGTCGATGTGAACGGAACGGCTGAGAAGTTGCGCGCGTCGCGTTGATGTGCCGCTCACCTCATTTGTTGCGCGCCGAGCCCACCTAGCGCTATAGTAGGCGCCCAAGTCGCGCGGGCATCCCGTCGCGGCGATCTCCATCTGATTCGCTCGGAGTTGGTGGCCCAGCGTATGCGTCCTCGCGGCGTCTCACGGTCCGATCGCGTAGCCGTTCCCGATACGGCGCCGAGCGCGTCGCGTCCGGTAGTAGGGGACGGACGCACGCTCGTGGAGCAGATCCGCGCTGGCGACGAAATCGCGTTCAGAGATCTGTACTTCGCTTTTTATCAGCCGCTGTGCGCATTCGTACTGGGCTACGTCCAGTCTCCGGCGGTGGCGGAGGAGATCGTCCAGGATCTGCTGGCGAAGGTGTGGCGCCAGCGGGCGACGTGGTGGCTTGACGGGAGCATACAGCGGTATCTCTTTGGCGCCGCACGCAACCGGGCATTCAATTGGGTTCGCGCCGAGCGGGTGGCGCAGCGCTGGCGCAAGCGTGCGGAGCATGAGAGCGGGATTACGGGAATGGGGCAGGGTCCGCGTGGCGCGGACCGGCAGATGTACGAGGACGAGCTGCACGCCGCATTGGATCGGGCCATGCAGCGCCTGCCCGTTCGCCAGCGCGAAGCGTTCGATCTGCGCTGGCGCGGCCAGCTCTCGCATGCCGAGATCGGGGCCGCCATGGGGATCTCGGCCAAATCGGTCGAGAACACGCTACGTCGAGCGTTCAAGGCGTTGCGCGAAGAGCTTACCGGATTCCTGTAGCGTTCTGAGGGGGGGCCTGCCGGTGGGGTAAATCGGGTTCGGGTGTCTGAGGCTGTGATGTCCACAGCTACCACCGCCGATGAAATCTGAGATCGATTGGCCCCTCGTCCTTCGCTATTTGTCGGATGCCTGCAGTCCGGCGGAGCGGCAGCGCGTCCTGGAGTGGATGGACGGCGCGCCCGAGCGAAAGGAGTACGTCGAATCGCTGCGCCATATCGCTGACGCGCGCGCGGCCGGAAGCGCGTCGTTCGATCCCGCGACTTCATGGGGCGCGATGCATGCGCGTCTCGGGTTGGGCCCCTCGACCGCGCAACCGCAGGCGAGCGGGCGCGACTGGGCCAACAGCGCGCCCGGCATTCGCCGGATCGGCGCGCCGATCGATTCCCCGCGACCGACGTACCTCGCCGCGTTGTCGGCCGCGCCGTCCGCGCGCCGGATGGGATGGGCGGTCGCCGCAGGGTTGGTGATCGCCCTGGGCTGGTCGGTCGCGACGCGGTCGCCCGCAAGCCAGCAGTTCCGCGAGTTCACGACTGCGGCGGGGAATCGGGCGACGGTGACGCTACACGATGGTACGCAGCTCATGCTGGGACCCGCGACACGTGTCCGCGTGCCGCTGGATTTCGGGCGCTCCGAGCGCATTGTGGAGCTCGACGGCGAGGCGCTGTTCGCGGTCGTGCACGACACTCGGCACCCGTTCGCCGTCCGTACCGAGCGCACAACCGTCCGAGATGTCGGCACGACATTCGTGGTCGCAGCTTACGCAGGGGATCCGAGCGAGCGGGTCGCCGTTTCGGAGGGCGAGGTCATGCTCGGCGGGACAGAGTTGCGCGCCAGGGATCGCGCCTCGATCGATGCCTCCGGCCACATGTCGGTCACGCGCGGCACCGACGTCTCGCCGGATCTCGCCTGGTCGCAGGGGCGGCTGGTGTTCGAGGACACGCCATTGCGCGAAGCCGCGCGCACACTCGCTCGCGCATTGGATCTCGAGATCGTGCTGGCCGATTCGACCTTGGGGAGCCGGCGGTTGACCGCCGCGTTTGGGGACGATCCCGCGGACGAGGTTCTGGATGCGATCTCGCAAGCCGTGGGTGCGCAGTACGAGCGGACCGGGCGCAAGGTGATTCTCCGCCGGCGGGTCGGTGCGGCGGATCGCGGGGTGCCCGCCAGTCGCGCGCCACTGGTGACCACCCAGAGCACACCGAGCAAATGACCATGTCGACTCACGGAATCAGAGCGACCATGCCATGGCGCGGCATCCGCGCCTGTGGTGCGACCGCCGGACTGCTTGCCTCGATGGCCGGCGGTGTGCGGGCCCAAGAGCCGGCCCCTCGGGCGATCCCTGCCGCGACCGGAGATGAGACGACAGATGAGACGACGGCGGTGCGAGCTCGGGTGCTCGGGCAAAAGATCGCGCTGCATGTGCAGCACGGAACGCTGGGCGAGGCTCTGAAGGAGATCAGTGCCCAAACGGGAATCCGGCTCACCTATAGCCGCGACCAGGTTCCGGTGGAGATGCGGGTGTCGCTCACGACCGACAACATCACGGTCGGCGATGCTCTCGCGCTGCTGCTTCGGGATACGCGAGTGGACGTGGTGGTGTCACCAAGTGGCTGGATCACGCTCCGCGCGGGCGCGTCCGTCGGGGCCGGCGCCTTCGTCGCGGCCCCGCAAAACACGGGGCAGATCACCGGGCACGTGATCGACGGCATCCTGCAGTCGCCGTTAGCGCAGGTCTCCGTTCGAATCGAGGGGCTGTCGCTCAGCGCCGTGTCCGGCACCGACGGGCGGTACACGATCGCAGGGGTCGCGCCCGGGATGTATCACGTCACGGGGCGCCGCGTCGGTTATCAGTCGCTGACGAAAGACGTCGTCGTGACGAGTGACCAGACGACGACGACCGACTTCGCGCTCGCCGCCGCTCCGACCAAGCTGGACGAAGTCGTGACGACGGCGGTGGGGGAGCAGCGGCGCTACGAGGTCGGCAATGTGATCTCGAGCATCAACGCCGATTCGATCACTCCGACAGCGCCCATAACGAGCGTCACGGATCTCATTTCGGCCCGAGCGCCCGGTGTGCAGATCGTGGAGACCGGCGGTCTGACCGGGAGCGGAGAGGCGATCCGGATTCGCGGGCAGAGCAGTGTCGTCCTGCAAAGCGATCCGATCCTCATCGTCGACGGCGTGCGGCAGGACAACACGCCAGGCGGGGTGGTGGCGGTCTCGGGCAGCTTCGCGCCCTCTCCCAGTCGTCTCAACGACATCGATTTCAGCCAGATCGAGACGATCGACATCCTCAAAGGCCCCGCCGCATCGACCGAGTATGGCACCGACGCGGCGAATGGCGTCATCGTCATCACCACCAAGAGGGGGACGGCCGGCCGGCCCACGTGGCAGGCATCGGCGGAGCAGACTGCAAGTCGCGTCCCCGTCAGCTTCCCCGAGTTCTACTACAGCTGGGGGCATACGACGGACGGCACGGGCACCGCCACTCAGTGCGCGCTCGTTCCGCCCTTCGACGGGTTAGATGCGCCTTTCGGGCCGCCGTATAACTACGGGACGACCTACGGAACGTGCGTGGTCGACAGCATTACCCACTTCAATCCACTGAATAATCCGCGGTATTCGCTCTTCGGCACCGGAACGCGCAGCAAGTACGATCTGTCAGTGGGAGGCGGATCGGAAACACTTCGGTATTACGTGGCGGCCGGCCTGTCCAATGAAACCGGGGTCACGCGGGTGCCCCCGATTTTCCGGGCACAGGCTGACGCGCTGGGGTTCCCCGCCTCCGTACTCAATCCGAATAGCGAGGACCAGCGGTCGGTCCGAACGAATACGTCGATTAAACTGGGTCAGACGGCGGACCTGACCGCGACAGGCGCGTACCTATCGACGTACCAGGTGACGCCGCCGCTGTCTCTGGCTATAACGAGTGGCCCCGTACTAGCGGATTCCGCCTACGGGTACGGATACGGCCCCAGTTATAACGGTGCCCTGGCAAACATTGGTGCGCTGCAGAGCCAACAGGTGGACCGCCTGACCGGCGGGTTGACGGCGAACTGGCGACCCGAAGGCTGGCTGGTAGCGCACGGAACCGTCGGGCTGGATCACGGTTCCCGGCGAGAGCAGCATCTCAACCTTCCTCAGGCCGGCCTCGCCGCTTTCGGCGTCGGCAACGATGTTGGCTATCTCATTATTGATAACAGTACAACCGACATTTACTCGGTGGATCTACGGGCATCCGCAACCGCGGCGCTGACGCGCCGGGTGCGGGCCATCACGTCGCTTGGACTACAGATGGTGGATACGCGCACACAGGGAATACAGGCTTCCGCATACGGTCTGCCGCCCAGCAATCTGACGCTCAATGGGTCGGTGAATCCGCGAATCTCACAGACAGCCGATCGGACCGGGACGCTCGGTGGGTACGCTGAGGAGCAGATCGGCATCTCCGATCGCCTGTTCCTCACCGGTGCGTTGCGCGTGGACGCCGGGAGCGGATTCGGGTACTCCTATAGCACCGCCGCGTATCCCAAGGCGAGCGTGTCCTGGCTCGCGGTAGACGACAGAACCCTGACGGTACGGCTGCGCGGGGCGCTCGGTGAATCGGGTGTACAACCGAACAACGGTGCGGCGCTCGAGCTGTATGCGCCCAACGCGACATGGGTCAACGGCGCGCCCGTCTCCTCCACGACAATCAGCACACCAGGGAACCCCAACCTTCGTCCAGAACGGTCGGTCGAATACGAGGGGGGTCTCGACATCGGACTCTGGCAGAATCGCGTGAGTGTCGAGCTCACGGGCTACTCGAAGACCACACAGGACGCGCTGTACAACCAGACGCTTGGCTTCGACCTCGGCCAATACCTGTACCAGGTCAATCTGGGCGCCGTACGAAACACCGGTGCCGAGGCCCTCGTGACCGTTGGCGTCGTGCAGACGCCCCGCGTGATGTGGAATGTCACGGTCGCGGGCTCGGTCAACAACAACAAGCTGCTGCACCTGGCCCCCGGCGTTCCGCCGCAGGCACTCGGTTTCAGCGGGCAGCAACAGGTTGCTGGGTATCCGCTATATGGCTATTGGGGGTTGCAGACGCATTTCGCCGATGCCAATCGGGATGGGGTGATCGAGCCGAGCGAGGAGACGATCGCCGACTCCATCTCGTATGCGGGACCGAGTCTGCCCACCCGCGAGGTGTCGGTCTCGACGCAACTGGGGCTCTTGCGCGGCGCGCTCACGATCAATGCGCTGGCAGACTACCGAGGCGGATACAAGGTCAACAACGTAAACGCGGGCTTTGCAAGCACTGTCTTGACGCTGCGCGAGCAGAATGATCCGACCGCCCCATTGGCGCTACAGGCGAGGGCGTTGGAAGGCTGGCTCTGCTGCAGCCGTAGTCCCACGGGACTGATCGAAGACGGAAGCTTCCTGCGAATCCGCGAGCTCGGGGTGACGTATGCCGTGCCACACCACTGGGTCGACGTGATCCGCCTCCAGAGTGTCAGCGTGACGGCGGCCGTGCGCAATCTCGCGTTGTGGACGCGGTATACCGGTCCGGATCCGGAGGTTGCGGGCGAGAACGTAGGACAATCTCAGTTCTACTCAAGCACATCCTTCTATGTGAATAACGATATCCGCGGGGACGGCCCCGCCTCGGTGCCCCTCCTGCGGTATTGGGTATTCCGACTCAATCTCGGGCTGTGATCATGCGAGCACTATGCGCGATCGTCGTCGTCTTGGCCGCCGCTACGTTTGCCTGTCGGCCGAGTGATGTGCTGAGCGTTCCACCGCCGGCGAATGTCGTTGGATCGGGTGCGGTCAAGAACGCAGCCGGCGTCGAAAGCGAGTTCATTGGCGCGCGAGGGCAGATGTTCGCCGCCTTGGCCGGCGCCAACAACCTGATGCAATGGTCCGGCGTGTTGTCGGATGAGTTCTCGTGGGGCGCCGTTTTCGCGCCCGGAGCCAACGTCGACGCCCGGATGACGACGGCGCAGGGCGGATTCTCGGAGGTGGGGGACGCCGCGCTTGCCAGCATCCTCCAGACGCGATCGACACTCCTCCAGGTGGTCGGCGGGTTACGGCAGTACGATCCATCCGCCGGCGCGGCGAGGATCGGCGAGGCCTACGCGCTGATCGCGTACGGCGAGCTGTTCATGGCGGAGGACTACTGCGCGGGTGTGCCCCTCAGTTATATCATCGCGGACGGCGGCATTGTCTACGGAATGCCGCTCACGACCGATTCCCTCCTCGCCGTCGCCGAAGCGCATTTCGATTCGGCGATCACCCACGCGAGTGGGAGCGACACGGTCCTCTCGCTGGCCGGGATCGGTCTCGGGCGCGCTCGGCTCGACCGCAATGAATACGCGATCGCGGCAAGCGCCGTGTCGGGCGTGGCAACGGGGTTCGTCTACAACACCGAGCTCGAAGCCACGACCGACCAAGGCGCGCCCTATGTCGTGAATCTGTATGCCAATAACTACCTCTATTATGGGCCGTCTCAGCCCTGCGGCCTGACCAACGTGGCCGATCACGAGGGGGGAAACGGTCTGGGCTTTGTCTCGGCCCACGATCCTCGGGTCGTCGTGGACAGCACGATCGCGTTGACGTGCGGCGCAACATATACCGGCGTCACGCCGGGTACGTGGTATTACCCGATGAAGTTCGGGGCATTCCCCTCGACACTGGTTCCCCTCGCCACGGGAGTCGAGGCGCGGCTCATCGAGGCCGAGGTCGCGTTGCACACGAACGACGTCGGCGGATGGGCGGCCGATCTCAGCGCGCTCCGAGCGGATTCCGCCAGCACGCACGTGGCGTTCGATACGTCACAGTCGCCCATTCATGCCGATTCGACCATTGGCCTGAGTGCGGATGGACAAGTGGATATGATGTTTCGCGAGCGTGCATTCTGGCTCTTCGGCACCGGGACACGACTCGGCGATCTGCGACGGTTGATCCGCCAGTATGGCCGGGACCAAGCGACACTATTCCCGGTTGGACCGTTCCCCGACGGGCATGATAGCAACCTCCCAACGCCGATCCTGAACTACGGGAATGATGTGAGCCTCACGTTGCCGACGCGGGCGAGCGGGACACCGATCACGAACCCGAACTACAAAGGATGCACCACGCCGACCACGACGGCGTGAACACACACACTCGCCGTGAGCTGCGACAATAGAATGGCAGGACGACTTGGATGAGCGCCGTTGGGGGGGCGCGACTTCAATTTTGCCAGCCTGAGCGACGCCGTCTAAACGATCGCGACGAGCGCGAGATACGTCGCCAGCTCGACGCACTGATTGGTGGCGCCGAGGCAATCGCCCGTGATGCCACCGATACGCCGCCGGTAGTACCAGCCGGAGACGAGGGTGAGCCCGAAGGCGGCCACTGTAGGGCCAAGGGCGTGCCAGCCGAGGACGGAAATGACAACGGCGCACGTGAGCGCGGTACCGACGGTGAGCCGGGGGATCGTCACACCGCCGACGAATGGCGTGGCGGTTCCGCTGGAGTCGCGCGCATACGGCAGACGCCAGAGCAGGGGTAAGCTGGACCAGCGGGCAAGGGCGTGTCCGGCGACGAGCGCGCGAACGACATCGATGCGTGGGAGCGCGCTCAGCGCCGCGATCTTGGCCGTGACGACCAGGATGAGCGCGAGCGCGCCGTAGGCACCGATGCGGCTGTCGCGCATGATCGCGAGAACGCGCTCGCGATCCCATCCGCCGCCGAATCCGTCCGCCGCGTCCGCGAGCGCGTCCTCATGAAAGGCGCCGGTGAGGGCGGCCGTGGCCATGGTGGACAGCACGACCGCGACCGAAGCGGGCCAGATGCCGGACGCAATCCAATAGACCCCACCGCCCACTGCGCCCACGAGGGAGCCAACCAGGGGGAAGTAGATCGTGCCGCGCGCGAGCTCCGCCATATCAGACACGTCGCCGCGGAGCGGGAGGCGCGTGAGGAAGGTGAGCGCGGCACGGGCCGCGCGAAGCTGGGAGCGGATCGGGCGCGCTCCCGGCTCAGCTCTCGCGGGACACACCGGCGTCCGCGAACGTCGCCATCTCGGACAGCATGACGGCGGCGGATCGCAGGAGGGGGATCGCCAACGCGGCGCCTGTCCCCTCGCCGAGTCGTAGGCCGAGGCGGAGCATGGGTCGGGCGCCCAGTGCGTCGATGGCGACGCCGTGGCCCGCTTCGGCCGACTCGTGGGCGACGAAGATATGGCCCGCGATCGCCGGCTCGATCCGGAGCGCAGCGAGGACTGCGACCGAGGAGATGAAGCCATCGGCGACGACGGCGATGCCGTGCGCTGGAGCTTCGAGAGCGGCCCCCGCGATCGCGGCGAGCTCGAGACCGCCGAGAGAGGTGAGGGCGGCGCGGGGCGCGGCGGGATCGGTCACGTTCGCGGCGTGGCGCGCGAGGGCGGCTGCGACGACGGCGCGCTTGTGGACGAGGCGAGCGTCGTCGATGCCGGTCCCGCGACCGACCGTCGCGTCAGGGTGTGCGCTGGCGAGCGCGCTCAGGAGCGCCGCGGCCGCGGTGGTGTTGGCGATTCCCATCTCTCCCAGTCCGATGGCGCGCACGCCATCGGCTGCGGCACGGCGAGCGACGGCACGGCCTACCTCGATCGCCGCGTCGCACTCCTCCGTGGTCATGGCGGGCTCGTGCCGGAGGTTGCGCGATCCGCGCCGGACTTTCGCGTGCGTGATCCCGGGTAGGTCGGCCAGATCCGCATCGACGCCCACGTCGATCACCTCGACGTCGATGTCGTTGGCGCGGGAGAGAACGTTGATGGCCGCGCCGCCCCGCGCGAAGTTGCGCATCATCTCGGTCGTCACCTGCGCGGGGTAGGCGCTCACCCCTTCGGCTGCAACGCCATGGTCGGCGGCGAAGACCAGCACCCGCGCGCGATCGATGCGTGGCGTGAGTGTGCGCTGGATGCAGGCGAGGCGAATGGCCCACGCCTCCAGGTCACCGAGAGACCCCAGGGGCTTGGTTTTCTCATCGACAGCGCGCTGAGCGCTGGCGGCGAGATCGCGAGAGCGCGCGACGGACACATCATCGGGTCGAGTAGCGCCAGTCATTGGGCCATATCCTGGAGGAAGTGGATCATGATGCGCACCGCGTCGCCGTAGGCGTGGATGGCGACCCGCTCGTTGGCGCCATGGATCCCTGGCAGCTCCGTTTCGGTGACGGCGACGGGGAGGAATCCGTAGACGTTTGGGCTCACGCCCCGGTACTGCCGCGCATCGGTCTCCGCCACGATCATAAAGGGCGCCACGACGGCGTCGGGGATGACCTCCCGGACGGCGCGGTTGAGCAGGGCATACGACGGCGATGTCGTGGATGCGACCGCGGAGGCGTCGCTGTGGGTCGGTCCGTACGGCGTGATCTGGACGCGGGGGTCGTGCACGATGCGGCGGACGGCGGCAAGCACCCCCGCCACGCTGTCGCCCGGGAGGAGCCGAAAGTTGACCACGGCACGGGCGTGGGCCGGGAGGACGTTGTCCTTAACGCTCCCCTCGAACATCGTCGGCGCCGTGGTCGTGCGCACCAAGGCATTCATATCGGGCGAGGCGGCCAGCATGCGAGCGACCAGGGGGCCGAAGAGCCACAGATTCGACAGAAGCACGCGTCGCGACAGCGACATCTCGGGTCCGACCGTCTCGAGAAATGCGCGATCGGGAGAGGTCAGGCGAACGGGGAAGGGGTGGGCTTCGAGTCGCGCCACGGCCGCACTCAGGACGCCGACCGTCGTTTCGGGCGGCGGTGCGGATGAATGACCGCCCGCTCCATCGACAGTCAGGGCGACACTGAGGTACCCCTTTTCCGCGATCCCGAGAAGGGCGACCGGAGCGGCGACGCCGACGATGACACCGCGAGTGACGAGCCCTCCTTCATCGAGGACCGCTTCCGGTACGACGTCACGGGAGCGCAGGAGATCGGCGATGGCGGCGGCGCCGTGCCCGGCGGTCTCCTCATCGTGGCCGAAGGCGAGGTAGATCGTTCGGCGCGGGTGGACGCCGTGCGCGATCAGGTACTCGACCGCCTCGAGGGTCGCGAGGACTCCCGCCTTGTCGTCGAGAGACCCGCGCCCCCAGACGAAGCCATCGACGATCTGCCCGGCGAACGGGGGGTACTGCCACCGGCTCTCCGTCGCCGGGTCGATCGGTACCACGTCCAGGTGCGCCATGCAGATCAGCGGCCGTAGCGCGGTGTCGGTCCCCCGCCACATGTATAGTAGGGACAGGCTATCGACGGCCTCCCGGGTGAGCGTCGCGGCGGTCGCCGGAAAGCTCGCGGCCAGGTATGCGTGGAGCTCGAGCAGGGCGTCGCGCGGAGGGGCGGAATCTCCGTAGGAGATCGTCCGGAACGTCAGCGCGTGCGCGAGTCGGATGGCGGCGGCGCTGTCGTCGACGCCGAGCAACGGACTGGGGGACAGCTGGAGCTGCCGCGAGGTAAAGCGTGCGGTCCGAACGGCGAGGAGGCCGAGGAGGAGAAGCACGCCGAGGCCGAGGAGGCGAGCGGTCCGCATCGAGACAAGGTACGAAGCCGGCGAGCGCTGGAACAAGCGGCCGGTGGTCGGGGGCGGCTCGATGCATCTTTCGGGTCCCCTCCACGCTCACGCCCTTCCGGAGAGAGCCATGTCCCGACCGACACGCCGCAACATCGCCTCTGGCACGCCGTGGGAGCCCATCATCGGGTATTCGCGCGCGGTCCGCGTCGGGCCGCACATCTACGTCTCGGGCACGACGGCGACCGGTCCGGACGGCGGGATCGTCGGAGTCGGAGATGCGCAGGCGCAGGCCGTGCAGACGCTCCGCAACATTGCCGCGGCCCTCGAGCGCGCGGGTGGCGCGCTGACGGATGTGGTGCGGACGCGGACCTATGTGACCCGGATTGCGGACTGGGAGGCTGTCGGGCGGGCGCACGGAGCGGTGTTCGGCGACATCCGGCCGGCGGCGACGCTGGTCGCGGTATCCCATCTGGTCGACCCCAACATGCTGGTCGAGATCGAAGCGGAGGCGTACGTCGGGATGTGAGGGGCTCGACTCGAGGAGGGTCGGGCGTTCACGTTTGTTGGTTGCGACCATAGGTTATAGCACGGGTTGGGCGCACGGGACCATTCCGTGCGACCCGTCGCCGCACTGTTCTCTCGACCGATGGAGAGCTCGTATGTCTCGGACTGGGTGGATCGTCGCGCTAGGCTGCGTCGCCGCACTTGTGCCGCGCGCGGGGCAGGCGTTGGGCACGCTCCCCGCGCCCTGCAGTGCCCCGGAGTATCGGCAATTCGATTTCTGGGTGGGGGATTGGACGGTCGTGGACACGAGCGGCACACCGGCGGGCACCAACCGCGTCACGCACGAGTTCGGCGGGTGCGTGGTGCAGGAGCACTGGGCGGGAACGGACGGCAGTCGGGGGACGAGCCTCAACACCTACGACGCGAGCACGAAGCGCTGGCACCAGACGTGGGTCGACAATAACGGGGCGATCCTGCTGCTCGAGGGCGGTGTCGCCGATGGGAAGATGGTGCTCATGGGCGAAACGGTCGGGGCGCGGACGGGGAAGGCGTATCTCAACCGGATCACGTGGCAGCGCGAAGGGAGTCCGAACAAGGTACGGCAGGTCTGGGACATGTCGACGGACGGCGGCGCGACCTGGAAGAACCTCTTTAATGGGCTGTATTCGAGGCAGCGCTGACTTGATGCCGCAGGGGACGGGAGTGCGCGCGCGCGGGACGGACAGATGGGCATGACGGCCGTCGCGGCGACGCCGCAGGTCCGCCCGGTCGAGCGCGAGGACCGCGACCGGATTCATTCGATCGTCGTCGCGACGGGCCACTTCTCGCAAATCGAAGCGGACACCGCGATGGAGCTCGTCGACGCCTCCTTGGCGGGGGGGGAGGCGAGCGGGTACCTGACCTACGTGCTCGAAACGCCGCCGGGCACGGTGCACGGGTACGTCTGCGTCGGGCCGACGCCGCTCACCGAGGGGACGTTCGATCTGTATTGGGTGGCGGTCGATCCCGCCGCGCAGGGACGGGGATATGGGCGGCGCCTCGTCGCGACGGCGGAGGAGGAAGTGCGCCGACGGAACGGGCGGCTCGTGCTCATCGAGACGTCATCGCAGGAGATTTACCGGCCGACCGTTGGCTTCTACGAGTCGGCGGGGTACCGGCTGGTGGCGCGTATCCCGAATTTCTACCGGCCGGGCGACGACAAGCTCGTCTTCGTCAGGGACCTCGTGCCGATCTAGGCCGGCGCCACCGCGGCATGTCGGACTCGATCTCGGTGCGTCTGTAATGGGTACTCCGCTCCCGCCGGACCTGGTCGCCGCGCGGCGCGCGCTTCTCCGCATGGTGACGATGGTCGTGGCGCTCGATGCCGTCGCGATCGGAGCGTATTACGCCGCGCACATCGCCCGTGCGTCGGCCAAAGTGCAGCAGATGTATACCATCGTGTGGGTCCTCGCGGTGCTGGCGATCGTGGCGCCGCACCTGCGCGCGATTCGCGTCGCGCGCCGAGGGGGTCGCCCGAAGTCCTGACGGGCATCGCCGGTCCGGGGTCGGTCTAGCTTCCGACGTCGATGGGCGGGCTCAGCGCCGGAATGATGCCGAGCTGCTCGTAGATCGGCCGTATGTCGGTGCGGATGGCCGTGAGGCGCGACCAGAACCACACGGCGCCGACGATGCAGCACGAGCCCGTCACCATGACGGTCCGCGGCGCGCCGATCCTGCTCGCCAGCGCACCGGCCAGCAGGCTTCCAAACGGAGCCATGCCGACGAAGGCCGCGGTATAGTAGCTCATCACGCGACCGCGCTTGTCCTCGGGGACGAGCGTCTGAATGATGGTGTTGCTGGCGGTGAGTCCCTGCATCATGCCGAACCCGGTCACCAGCATGAGCAGGAGCGACAGCCACAGCACCCGCGAGAGTCCGAAGAGGACGAGGCTGGTGCCAAAGAGCAGAGCGGCGATGGGCAGCATCTTCGTGAGGCCACGCACCGACCGTCGCACCACCAGCGAGAGGGCTGAGACGACCGCGCCGACACCGGCGGCCCCCATCAAGAAGCCCAACGTATGCGGACCGCCATGGAGCACCTGCGCCGCGAAGATCGGCATCAGCACGACGTACGGCATCCCCATCAGGCTGATAATGGCAAAGAGCAGCAGAATGGTGCGGACGGGCACGAATGTCGACACGTACGTCCAGCCCTCGCGCATCTGCGCGATGAGCGACGACGTGCCACGCGGCGCGCGGGCCACGCGCACCCGCATCAGGAGCAGCGAGACGATGACCGCGACGTAGCTGATTCCGTCGAGGAGGAAGCACCAGCCCTCGCTGCTGGCGGCGATCACGAGACCGGCCAGGGAGGGGCCGACGAGCCGTGCGAGGTTCACCATCGAGGAGTTGATGGCGATGGCATTCGACAGGTCGGCCCGATCCTCGACCATTTGCACCAGGAAGGACTGCCGCGCCGGCATGTCGAAGGCGTTGATCACGCCCTGGAAGACGCTGAGGGCCAGGACTTCGGCGATGGTGATGCGATGCGATAGCGTGAGCCACGCGAGGGCCAGCGACTGCAGCATCGCCAGGGCCTGGGTCCACAGGAGGACCTGACGGCGGTCCAGGCGATCCACGAGAACGCCGGCGAGGGGCGCGAGAAGAAATGTCGGGATCTGACCGGCGAAGCCGACGGTGCCGAGCAGCAGGGAGGATCGGGTGAGCTGGTACACGAGCCACGCCGTCGCGATACGGGTCATCCATGTGCCGATGAGCGATATGCTCTGGCCGACGACGAAGAGGCGGAAATCGTGATGCCGGAGCGCGCGCCAGACGTGGGAGAAGTCGCGGGGGGCTGCGGCGGGCGGTGCGGTGGGGGATGGCAATGCCGTCGTGGGTGGTGCCTCTGCTGCCATTCTCTATGTGATCCCGAGGCGATGGAACACGGGGACCTTGATACCGTCCACGATGCAGGCGAAGGCGATGGCCGCGCCCAGCGTGCCGACGACAACGACGAACGGTAAGGCGGTCATGGCGATTCCGCGGGTCGCCAGGGTAGCAATGATGAGCACGTCTGCGACGGACGATACGATGACCCATCGGCTCGGTCGAGAGCTCCACATGCGCCGCCGCTCGCGCAGGGCGTACAGGACGCCCTCGCCCCCGAACACCAGGATGATCACGGTCAAAGTTCGGAGCGCATCCAATCCGAGGGACAGGTGAAATGCGCCGAACGCAAAGACCCCGATGCAAAAGAGCAGGTCACACACGGCGAAAATCACGGCCGCCACGGTCAGGCGGCCGATGTGCCACGCATTCGGCCAGGGCGACGAGCGGACGTTATCGGTCGTCAAGGACATGGCCAGGAAGTCCCCGGTCACCATCAAGATCACCATCAGCAGGGGCGTCAGGATGGCGTGCCCGGTCATGACCAGCCCGGCCGCCAGAAAGAGGACCTGGACGATCTTCTTGGTCAGGGAGTTGATGGTATAGGTCAGGATGCGCTGGAACGTCACGCGGCCCTCCTTCACCGAGGCGACGATGCCGCCCAATCCGGGCTTGGTCAGCACGATGCCGGCTGCGGATTTGGCGACATCCGTGGCCGTCGACACCGCGATCCCCATCTGCGCCTGGCGCAACGCCGGCCCGTCGTTGGCGCCGTCGCCGCACATGCCGACGGTGTGACCCGTCTTCTGAAATGCCTTCACGAGGTCATACTTTCCCTCCGGAAGAATGCCGGCGAACACGGCGAACTCCTCGGGTCGCACATCGGCGGGGATCGGCCCGGGGGGACAGATTTTCCCCTCCAGACCAACGGCATGAGCCACGATGGTTGCAGTCGCCGGCGCATCGCCCGTCACCATGACTGTGCGCACGCCTAGCGTGTGCAGCTCCGCAATCAACGCGGCGGAATCCGATCGGGGCGGATCGCTGAGCGCAATGACTCCGGCAAGTTTCAACGCCGCGGGCGGCCCGACGGCCACGGCCAGCACTCGGAAGCCCTGCGCCTCGAGTTCGCTCGCCGTCCTCGCCGCATCGGGTGCCGGTTGCGTCAAGCCGGCCACGACGGCAAAGGCGCCCTTGACGGCGCGGACCGTGGCCCCGCCCGTATCCGTGGCAGTCGCCGCCGACATCTTCGTCCCGGGATCGAAGGGGACGAAGGTAACCAGCTTCGGCAGATCGGGGGCGACCTTGGCGGCGGCGGCGGCCCGAATGGCGGCATCGACCGGATCTTGCCCGCCGTCCGAGCTCGCCAGGGCCGCCACGCCCAGAACGTAGGACTCGTCGAAGCCGGACATGGGACGGACGGCCGTCACGGTCAGTTCGTTCCGCGTCAGCGTGCCGGTCTTGTCCGCGCACAGGACATCCATTGAGGCCGCTTCGTCTATCGCGGACAGCCTCGTGGGAAGAACGTCCAGCGTGGACAGTGCCTTCGCGCCGAGCGCGGCCGCGAGAGTAAAGGTGGCGGGCAGTGCGACGGGGATCGCCGCCAGAACCGCCGTGAGCACCAGGGGAATGATCTCCGCACCCAGCGACAGCTTGAGGGTGTAGGCATACCCGACCAGCAGCACAATGATGGCGCCGTTGAACAGGGCGAGGTTGCGCACCACGCGGAGCACGGCCTTTTGCTGGGAGCTTTCAACGTGCGCGGTACGAACGAGCTCCGCGGTGCGTCCGAACTTGGTGCGCGCTCCGGTCGCCGTGACCTCGGCGACCGCTTCACCGCGCCGCACCAGCGCTCCCGCATAGGTCTCGAACCCGGGACCCGCTTCGATCGGAATGGATTCGCCGGTGAGCATGGACTGGTCCAGCAGCACCGATCCCTCGGTCAGACGCACGTCGGCGGCTACCACGGCCCCGAGCGAGAGCTTGACGACATCTCCCACGACCAATGCGGCCGCGGGTATGGACGTCCAGGCGTTGTCACGCTTGACGGCCGCGTTCAACGCGAGCCGTGCCTTCAGCGCGGCCAGCGTCGCCTGGGCGCGCCCTTCCTGCAAGAACCCCAGAGCGGCGTTGAAGATCAGGAGAGACGCGATGATCGCCGCCTCGACGTACTTGCCGAGCACCACTTCGAGGACGATCGCCGCCTCGAGCATCCACGGAACCGGAGCCCAGAAGCTACCCAGCGCCCTGCGGAGGGGGTGCAGCGCCGTGTCGGGCATGGCGTTGGGCCCCGATTTCTCCAATCGGCTTCTGGCGTCGGCGCTCGTGAGGCCGGCCGCAGGCGGGATGTCCTTCACCGCCGATGGCGGCGCAATCGCGTTATCCACCATCAGCGGCCACAAATCGCCCGTTATTTCGCGAGCAATTTGCGGATCGATCGCAATTCCCGCCGCCGCTTCGCGTCGGTCCGGGGATATGCCATCTTCAGCTCCTTGAGCGCATCAAGAACGAGGTGGGAGACGATCAACCGGGCATTCTCCTTGTCATCGGCGGGAACGACGTACCAGGGTGCATGATGGGTGCTCGTCGCGCTCAGGCACTCCTCATACGCGGCCATGTATTGCGGCCAGTATGTCCGCTCGTGCACGTCCGAGAGGCTGAATTTCCAATTCTTGTCCGGCTCATCGATGCGCGAGAGAAATCGCTTGCGCTGCTCTTCCTGCGACAGGTGGAGGAACACCTTGACGATCCGCGTGCCGTTGCGATAGAGGTGGCTCTCCAACTCCACGATGGAGCGATACCGCTTCTCCCAGATGCTTTTCTTGTCGCGCATCGCCTCCGACAGTCCCTCGGCGCGGAGAAGCTCGGGATGCACGCGAACGATCAGCACTTCCTCGTAATAGGACCGATTGAAAATGCCGATCCGCCCGCGGTCGGGGAGCCGGCAGGTCGTACGCCAGAGAAAATCATGCTCCAGCTCTTCGACGCTCGGCTGCTTGAAGCTGACGACCTCGCAGCCTTGCGGATTGACCCCGGACATGACGTGCTGGATCGCGCCGTCCTTCCCGGCCGCATCCATCGCCTGGAAAATCACCAGCAGGGCATAGCGGTTTGTCGCGTAGTGCAGTCGTTGCAGCGCGCTCAGCTCCTCCACATGCTCGCGCAGACGTTTCTGGTACTGCCTCGCGGACGTGCAATAGGGCTGCACAATCGTCGGCCACTTGCTGAGCCTGACGGGGTCTCCGGGCCGCACCCGGAAGTCCTGTGATTTGATTGTCATCGCCATCCCGTCAGTCTCACGAGCTGCGCAGGTCGATTCGCGTGGGTGCTCGCCGGCGTGGCAATTGTTGCGCCGCGCGGCCGCCGCAGCGTTTTCAGGCGGGCGGTCGTACGTGAGAGCCCGTGGGTCCGACGGCTTTGAGCGCCGCGCGACAGATGGCAAGAGCGGCCGTGTTCGCGGAACCGCTAACCGACAGGGCGTCGCGGCGATGGGCGAAGGTGCACGCCCATTCGTTGTACTCCGCAGGGTGCTCCTGAAGCGAGCAGCACCAGTCCTCGTCTAGCCCTTCGACCAGGAGCCACGCCGCTCCGACAGCGGTGCTGTAGTACGGGATGTCGCTGAGCACCTCGCCCTGGTCGAGTCTATTTCCCGACCATCCGTCCCCGCCGAGGTAGGTCGACATCCGATCGGGGCGGTTCCCCACGCCGGACCAGAGCATCACCCTCTCTGCGACGAGCGCATCGAGCTCGCGGCCGGCTGGCATGTCGTCGCTCATTGTGCGGTCGCTCCCCGATGGGCATGGCGTCGTTCTCGCGCCCTAGTCGCCGGACGCTCGCCGTCGGACAATTGTAACGACGCGGATCGGGTCCGGCATGTACGTCCGGCATGTACCCGGCATGTACCCGGCATGTACGACGAATGTCACAGGCGAGGTCGTTCGCGCGTTCCATGATCGGTCTGTCCCGGACGAGCTACACGCGCGATCTCTCGCTCCCTACCCCTTGTGCCGATGCGGTTTCATCTGGTCGCGCGCGGCGCCGTCCTCCTGGCGTTGCTGTCCGCCTCCGGTCTTCGCGCGCAGCGCCTCGACGCGTCGGCGTCTCCGCTCCGTGTCGCCACGTCGCCAGAGTCTGACCCGGCGTTCGTGATATCGCCGACAATGCTGTCCGGGGTGTCGGACGACTCGGCGCCCGCGATCTCGCGGCGGCCGCGAGCCGTCGAGCATAGCGATTGGTACTACCGTCGCCTCACAGTCCACCGAATTGCCAGTTATCCGGAGATTCCCTTGATGGCCGCCGAGTATGTCCTGGGTGAACGGTTATTACACGATGAGCAGCATGGGCGACCGCCCAGCGGCCTCAAGACCGCACATGTGGTCGTGGCCGGCGGGTTGGGCGTGCTATTCGGCGCCAATACCATCACGGGCGTATGGAATCTGTGGGAAAGCCGGCACGATGAGACCGGACGGACCCGACGGCTCATCCATTCCCTCTCGATGCTCACAGCCGATGCCGGGTTTGCGGTGGCCGGCGCGCTGGGCGGGTCGGCGAAGCACAACCTCGCGGGCGCCCAGCTTCACCGGACCGTCGCCATCTCGGCCATGAGCGTGGCGACCGCGGGGACGCTGCTCATGTGGTTCGTGCGGAACTGATGGCGACGTCCCCGCTGCAGACACTCGTGCATCTTCTCGCGCCCTGGCAGTCCACCTTCAGCAACTCGAAGCCGATCGCTACGGCGGTCATCTTCGTGCACCTCGGCGCCCTGCTCTTTGGGGGCGGCGTGGCGGTGGCGACCGACCGTGTGACGCTGCGCGCGCGGCATGGTCCTGCTGGGGATCGCGTGCACTGTCTCGGGCAACTGCACATGGCGCACCGGCCGGTGTTGGTGAGCTTAGGCCTGCTCTTCATGAGCGGCCTGCTCATGGTGACCGCGGATATCGAGACGTTCGTGAAATCTCCGGTGTACTGGGCGAAGATGACGTTGGTGGTGCTCCTGCTCGCCAACGGCTTGGTGCTCGAGAAGACCGAGACCGCTCTCCGGCACACCCCAACCTCGCAATGGGATGCCGCCGTGTGGACGCGCCTCGCGCGGACGGCGCGGGTCAGTATCGCACTGTGGACGGCCGTCGTGCTGGCGGGAACGATCCTGGTGAACGCGTCGTGACCTCCACAGAGGGGAGGACCGTGCCCGCCGCCCTGCCGCCCGATTGCGCGGAATGCCCGTTGGCTTCGGGACGACGCAGCTTTCTCCACACAGCGGCGCGGGCGGCGGGCGCCTTCGCCGTGCTGGTCCTGGTCCCGCGAAGAGCGGCCGCCGGCTGGGGGGTCGCGACGCAACGCTACGCCATCCCCGCAACGGACGGCGCCACCATCGACCGGGACAATCAAGTCATTCTCGTCCGGTGGATGAACGCGATCTATGCGTTCGCGCTATCCTGCCCCCACCAGAATACGGCGCTCCGATGGGATGCCGCGGACGGGCGCTTTCAGTGCCCGAAGCATCATTCGAAATACCAACCCGATGGCACGTTCATCTCGGGGCGTGCGACACGCAACATGGACCGCTTGTCGCTCACGCGGGAAGGCGATGCCGTCGTCGTCGATGTTGACGCGCTCCACAAGAGCACGGAGGATGCCGCGGGCTGGGTGGCTGCCGTCGTGCACCTGCCCGCCACCGCGGCTGATTCCGCCCGATAGGCGGCGGGTCGTCCAGCACGTCGCCTCCGAAGCGCCATACAACACAACCGGGCTTCACCGCCCAGGAACGACATCCAATGGGTCACCAGAACTGCGAAGGATGTAAGGGGACGCCGCCCGCGGCGGGTCCGGAGATCGATCGCCGCGCGTTCCTGGCGCAAGGCACGATCGCCGCGGTTGCCGCCGTCCTCGCCGTAGGGTGTGCGGCTGCGGCGACGGGGACCTCGCACGTCAACGAGACCATCGCGGTCGGAGACTTTCCCGCCCTATCCGCCGTCGGCGGCGTTGCACGAGTCGATGGCGGATCCGGCGGCCCCGTCGCCGCCGTACGGACCGGGCAGGCGAGCTTCGCGGCCTTCTCGCTCGTCTGTCCTCACTATGGGTGTACCGTGGGCGTGTACAATGGCAGTACCCCGCCCTTTCAGTGTCCGTGTCACGGCGCGGAGTTCGCGGGGAATGGCCAGTGGTATGGCGGACAGCCCACCGGCAACCTGCGCGCGCTGACCACCGCGTACGATGCCTCGACCGGCACGCTCACGATTACCGGGTAGGCCAGCTCCGCCGGGTACGCATGGCAGGGAATCCCGCAGGGTCGTGCCACGTCGCGCACGCAGCCGCCCGATAGCTTTGGGTAGGGGCGGCAACCTGCGGGAGCACAGCGGTCATGACTCGCGACGACAGGGACGACACGAACGATCAACGCGCTGGCCGGGACGAGAGGCGCGAAAGCGTGCGAACGGAGCGTGCCACGGGTGCGGTCCGCACCAGGCCGGGCGCGGGGTGGACGCGCGGAGTGGCGGCGGCGGGGCGGCTCGCGATCGTGAGCGGTCTTGCCTGGGGATCGTGGCTTCCCGGGGCGCGGGCGCAATCGCCCGCGGGCGGCTGCGGAGCCGCCACGATATCGGGGAGGGTGCGCTCCCGCGGCGGAGACCCGGTCGTCGGCGCCCGCGTCGCGTTCGCGTGCGGTGCGCGTGACACCGTTACGGATTCCGCGGGCGGTTACGTCCTGGCCGGCGCCGCGCCGGGCCGGGTGGACGTGACGGTCCATGCTGATGGATACCAGCCTCTTATCCTGACCGTGCTCGTCACGGATACCGAGACGGCTTACGTCGATATCGAGTTGACGCCGGACGTGGTGCGCACGCCGGTCATCGTGCTCGATTCGGTGCATGTCAGGGGACGCACCGTCGCCGATCGGATTGAGGGCGCATCCCCGGATCTCCGTACCGAGAGCGACGGCCGCGCGATCGACGCCAGCGTGATCAGCGCGACGGCGTTGACCGGGGATGTCGATGTGTTGCGAGCCCTGACGACCGATCCCCACATGCGGGCCGTGGGGGGACCGCAATCGCCGACGGCGGTGGGCGACCGCGGTGGACCGCCCGGCGCGCTCGCCGTCACCGTGGACGGGTTGCCGATGTGGAATCCCCTGCACGCCAGTGGAGGAACCGCGGCAATCAACCCCGACGTCGTCTCTGCGGTGACAATCCACGACGGCGTCCCGGCCGCTCGGTACGGGGGGCGGCTCTCCGGGGTCGTGGACCTCACGACCAGCGCGTCCGATACGCTTCGCGCGCTCGCGGGACTCGGCACGGCGGCTGCCCGAGCCACGGTCGCGGTGCCATTCGCCGGCGGGGCGGACGGCGTGACACTCAGCGCACGACGAAGCTACGACGGGTTGCTGCCCGAGCGCGCGGATGGGGCCGCAGATGCGATGGGGTGGAGCGACCTCTTTGGTGACGTCCACATCGGGACGGCGGCTGGGGACTTCAGGGCGGTGCTCGTGGCAAGTGGCGATCGGGTGGCGGCCGACGCCCCGAATGGAAGCCCGGTCGATGCGAAGAGCGGGATGGGCTGGCGTTCGCAGACTCTGGGGCTCATCTGGAGCCGACGGCTGGGCGACATTGCGGTGACGGCGCGCGCATGGGACGCTGAATTTGCGGCGGCAATCGACGTGACGGCGGGCATGCTCAACCGCAATCTGGCGAGCCATGCCGGCTCGACCGGGGCGGCGGCAGAGATATCTGTCGCGGGAACCGAGATCGGAGCATCGGTCGAGCAACTCCGGACGCGGTACGCCGTCACGGGTCCGTCGCCGGCCGGGCTACTCGACGTCGTCGCGGCGCCTACGGTACTCTCGGCGTTCGCCGCGCATCGCTGGGCGTTGCCCAACGAGCGTCTTGCGATGGAAGCCGGCGCTCGAGTCGCGGAGACCGAGCGTACCGGCCCCCGGCTCGAACCTCGGCTTTCGGTCCTGGCGATCCCGCTCGGCGGCGTATCGATCGAGGGCGGCTATGCACGGATGCATCAATTCGATCAGTCGCTTCGAAACGATGAGTCCCCCCTCGCAACCGTATTCGGCGTCGACCTCCCGGTCGCAGTGGGCACGCCGCGCGTGCCGCTCGCGCAATCGGACGAAGTGTCGGTCGCGATTGGCGTCCCGGTGGGCCGCGCGGGGCGTCTCACGGTGGACGGATACGACCGATGGCTGGCGGGTCTCGTGCTGGTCGCGCCGGCGACGAGCGGGCCGGCGGCGATGAGCGGGTTCCTGACGGGCACGGGTCGGGCGCGGGGTGCGAGCGCGACGTTCAGTGGCGGGGACGACCCAGCGGATCGAGTGCTCTGGCGCGCGACCTATGGGCTCGGTCGCACGACGCTCGAGACGACGACGGGAATGACCTATCAGCCGAGCTATGCATTGGGCCAATCGGGCTCGGTCTTGCTGGGGCTACGACTTGGGCGAGCCAACCTGGTTCGGGTGGCCGGCGTCCTCGCCAGCGACTGGCGAACCAGCATGGCTAGCACTGCGGTGAGGTGGGAGCACGACCCGCTCGTCGGCCCACCCGCCGAAGTGGTTGGGTGGTCCGCCACGACGGTGGGGTCGCTCGGTGTCATGCGAGTGCCGATGTACGCGCGGCTCGACGCGGGCGTGGAGCATGACTGGACTCTCGGGCGTTCGCGTGGGGCGCTGAGCCTGTTCGGCGGATTGAGTAACATCTTGAACCGGAGGAACGTGCTGGGCTACGCGGCTGCACCGGGCCGCGGCGGCATGGGCGGAACGGTCCTTCAGGCGGTCGAGGCGCCGCCCCTGTCGGTCACCGCGGGATTGGCGTGGCGCTATTAGCGGAGTGTCACAGGACTCCTCTCTCGCGCGCTCCCTAGGTGTGATCGGACTATCGGTCGCCGCCCGTTGCGATAGGGCGGAGACGACCCAACTACGCGTCGACGAGACGGATTTCGAGCGGTCGTTCCGAACCGTCTTCGAGGCGCAATTCACATCCTTGCGCCGATACCTCGACCGACTCACTGGCGACGCGGATCTCGCCGCCGATCTGGCACAGGAGACATTCGTGCGCCTGTTGCAGCGCGGATCGATGCCCGCCGATGTCCGCGCGTGGCTCGCCGCGGTTGCGAGTAATCTGTTCCGGGACGAGCGGCGCCGGGCGGGCCGTCGTGCGGCACTGTTGGCGGGGCAACCGCCGGAGCTGACAATGGCGGCCCGCGCGCCGCATCCGGATGTCCAGATGATGTCGGCCGATGCCAAGCGGCAGGTCCGCGCGGCACTCGATGCGTTGCCGCTGCGCGATCGGCAGCTGTTGCTGTTGCGATTCGAAGACTACAGCTACCGCGAGCTGGCGGTCGCGGTCGGTGTCGCGGAGTCGGGTGTCGGGACGTTGTTGGTTCGCGCAATGCGGGCGTTCCGGGCCGCGCTCGCGGCGGCCGACACGGGCGGAGGCGGCGACCGATGAGTGGTCCCCTGACGGATTCCGACATCGCGCGTGCCCTGCGCGCGCTCGACCACGCCATGCCCGTCGTCCGCCCGGAGTCGGTGATTGCGGCAGCGCGTGCGCGGGCGGGGGCTGCCCCATCGGCGCGACGGCGGATTTGGCTGAGCGCGGCGGCTCCCGGCGTCTTGTCGGCCGGGGCGTTCGCGCTGGCGGCGGCCCTGATGCCCGTGGGCGTTTACGCGGTGCTGCCGTGCCTGGCGCGGCCCGTGCTGGAGCAGGCGGGTGTGAACCTGTTTCCGCGGGCCTTGCCTTATCGCGATTCGTATGCATACTTTCTGAGGCCGTGGAAGCAGGGCAACGACGGCGCGCAGCGGTTTGCCGAGGAGACCCTGGACGCCCTGCCGCCGGGGGCGATCCTGGTGACCGACGGCACGCCCGGTGCGCCGCTGGCGTACGTCCAGGAGGTCGAGGGACGCGGGCGGCATGTCATCCTCTTGGGCGCCGGACCCAGGCTTAGCGCCGAGGCCCGGCGGTTGGTGGAAGAGCGCAAGCAGCGCCTGACCCAGGGGCTGGAGGATGAGCCGGGAATCTTTGTGGTCTCCAACCTTCCGGACTACGTGCCCCCGTGGGTGCGCGAGCACGCGATCCTGGTGCCATTCGGCTCGATCTGGAAGGCCGAGCCACGCGGCAAGGAGGCGGACCCGTGAGCGCCGCCGGCCGGGCAATCAAGCGGGCGGTGGACGTGGCCGGCGCCCTGGCGGCCCTGGTGCTGGGCTCTTGGCTGCTCTTCTTGGTGGCCGTGCTGGTGCGCGCGAGCGGCCGCGGGCCGGTCCTGTTTAGGCAGGAGCGGGCCGGGCGCGGGATGAAACCGTTTATCATCTATAAGTTCCGGACGATGCCGGCCGGCGCCGATCCGTTTGCCAACAGCCCGCGCGAGGCGGCCGACCCGCGCCTGACGCGTATCGGGCGGTGGCTTCGCGAGACCAGCCTGGACGAGTTGCCGCAACTCTGGAACGTGCTGAAGGGCGACATGAGCCTGGTGGGCCCGCGCCCGCTGTACCTGAGCCAGGCCCGCGCGTTTACGGACCGGCAGCGGCGGCGGCTGGAGGTCCGGCCGGGTCTTACGGGACTGGCGCAGGTCCGGGGGCGGGGTGAAATTCCGCATGAGCAGAAGCTCGAAATCGACGTCCAGTATGTCGAGCAGGTGAGCCTTCGGATGGACCTGTGGATTCTTTGGCGAAGTTTCAGACGGCTTTTCAGCCGAAAAGATGTATACCAGAAGTGGTGAGGCACTCCCGGGGTGGGGCGTACCCGCACGTTCGAGGGGCCGCTAGTTGGAGCTTGAGGCATGCTTAATCGCAAGCCGGTACGACCGCCGGGCCGACCCGTGAAGCCCTCGCATCATGTGATCACGGTATCGGAGGAGCTCAACATCCTGCTGACGTGCATCGGGCGGCGGGTGAGCCTGCTGGCGGCGTTTCGCCGCGCCATGGAGGCGCTCGGCGTCAAGGGGAACCTCTTCGGGTCGGACTGGTCGCCGATGGCGCCGGCCTTTTATGAGGCCGACGAGGGGTTCCTGGTGCCGGGCGTCAACGCCGCGCATTACGTCGACACTATTCTTGACATCTGCCGCCGGCGCCACGTCAGCCTGGTCATTCCGCTGGTCGACACGGAACTGCTGGTCCTGTCGCGGGCGCGCGAGCGGTTTGCGGAGATCGGGGCGCGGTTGCTGGTCTCCTCGCCGCAGGTCGTCGAGATTTG
The DNA here is from genome assembly GCA_003141205.1 of Gemmatimonadota bacterium. Classification (GTDB taxonomy): domain Bacteria; phylum Gemmatimonadota; class Gemmatimonadetes; order Gemmatimonadales; family Gemmatimonadaceae; genus FEN-1251. The sequence goes on along the minus strand of PLLD01000089.1, from coordinate 549 downwards.
CCGCGACAAGGAAAAAACGGCCAACTTCCTGGCCTCCAAGGGCGTGGGCGCGGCCCGGGTCCTGACGTTGAAGGAGGCGAAGAAGGGGCCGTTCCCGATCATCGCCAAGGCGCGGGCGGGCTCAAGCACCAAGAACGTGCGCGAGATCCATAGCGCCGCCGTCCTGGGACGCCTTCAGTTCAAGAAGATCGACTACGTGCTCCAGGAGCACGTGGTCGGCAAGGAGTACACGGTGGACGTGTACGCGGGCCTGGACGGCGTGCCCCGCGTGGCCGTGCCGCGCGAGCGCCTGCAGGTGCGCGCGGGCGAGGTCGTCCGGGCCGTCACCGTGCGCGACGAGAAGATCATCGCCGAGGCCCTGCGCCTTATCGAAGCCCTGGGCGAGTGCGTGGGCGTCATCACCGCCCAGTGCCGCGTGACCGCCGACGGCCAGGTCAAGTTCTTCGATGTGAACCCGCGTTTCGGCGGCGGCGTGCCGCTGGCCATACGGGCGGGGGCCGACACGCGGGTTCACATCGAAGAACTTGACCTGGCCGTCGGCGAAACGCG
>PLLD01000008.1 GCA_003141205.1 Gemmatimonadota bacterium | reverse complement strand
ATTCCGACCCTGCCCGCGTTCGGCACGGACGTCGCGCTTACCGTTCCGAACGCGGGCAGGGTCGGAATGGTCCCCCCCATATACGGTCCGGTCGGATACACGGTTTCCGGATCGCGGCCATACTGCCGGATCAGCCTCCGGAGGTCTCCCATCCGGGTGCCGGTTCCGAAGAGCCAGAACGCCTTTTCACGAAATTGAAAATCCACTTGCGCCGCGGCGCTGGCGCCGGTCGTCGAATCAGTCTGAATCGGCACCTGCGTGCCGTCGAAATGCACGTGAGTATCCGCCGAATCGGTCCGGAGCGCGCTCAAGTCGGCCGCCCATGTCGTCGCATTGCCTGCCTCCAGCTCCGCCTCCGCCGCAATGAGCCGGGCTTCGATCCCTGACGCGAGTGGAATGTCTGACAGATCCGTCGCGAATTTCTCGGGTAGATACCACGTCGCGGGGACCGCACCCCTGTAAAACCCGTTGAGGGTCTTGTGCGTCGTGTCGAACGTGAGCCGTGGATCGTGGGCCGAAATGAAGTTCAGCCCGTTCTCCCCTTCATTGTCCGACGTGTTGAAGATCGCATCGAACGGGGTCGACACGCCCCCAGCATAAACGTTCACGGTGCCGGGCGACGCACTCGTGCTCGGCTGCAGCGTCCCGTTAAAGACAAAATTCGTGGGCACATCTGCCACGGCCGCTTCCGCTGCGGCATACTGACCGCGGTCCAGGAGTGCGCGGGCGAGGCCGACACTCGCGAGCCCGCTGATCGAGGGATCGCCATTCGCCTCCGCGACCGCCGAGTCGAGGTCCACCTCGGCGACCCCGAGCATGGAGTCCGTCGTCAGGGGCGTCCCGTATTCATAGCCGCCGCCAGGGAGAATCGCGTCCAACGGCGTGCCCGCACAAAACTGCTCTGCGAGCAGGATTTCGGTGTACCCGATGAGCGCGTATGCCTCGCCGATATGCGATCGCCCACTCGCTGGCTCGTATTTCACGAGATTCGGGAGGGCCAGCAGCATACTCTGCCGAGCTTGGAGCAGGGAGGCCCAGCCATTGTCCGGATATATCTCGTAGAAGCCTGAACTTCCTCCATAGACGACGCGCGCGTCAGGACCCTGTGAGGAACCGAAAAATGCGGATCCCGCGAACGTGAACTCGTCCGTAACGAGCTCGCTCCATAGCATGACGCCGTTGAAGCGGCGGTACTCAGCCGCGAACAACTGGCCTATGCCTTCCGTCAGCTCGTTCTCGGCCCCCTGCTGGCTGGCCAAGCTGGCTGCACTGGATACGCCCGCGGGAGGCGGGACACTCAGCACGTCACTCGGCTTACACGCCACCAGTCCCGACACGATTAAACCAAATGCACTCCATCGTATCCGCATCGGGCTATAACCCCAGGTTAAGACGGACAACCCAATACCGCGCCAACGGTACTGCGCCGTGATCGATCCGAATGTCGTTGTTGACGGAATAGCTTCCCGTCGTCGGAGCAGACTGGAGATTGATGCCGAACGTATTGCTCACCTCGGGATCGGGGCCGGAGTACTTCGTCCAGAGCGCCAGATTGCGCACGGCGCCCGTGAGGCTCGCGCTCTGAATCCGCAGGGTACGCGTGACGCTGTGCGGCAAGGCGTATGTCAGGGCAACTTCGCGCACTCGGACGAACGACCCGTCCTCCACATCGAGCGAATTGAACGAAATCATGTTGTTCGCCACCGCGCGCGCTTGCTGCCAGAGCGGCGCCCTGGGGTTGTTGAGGCCCGCGGAGTTGAGCCCCTCCTCGTCGGCATAGTCGGCGACTTCGTTCGCGATCTTGTATCCGCCGCGATAGTCCACCAAACCGCTCAGCGTGACGGAGCCCTTCCACAGGCCGAGGTGAGTCGAGAGGGAAGCTTCTCTAGTGGGCATCGAGGAGCCCTGGAACTGCACCGAATCGGTGGTCGTCACCTCATCGGGGGCAATGCGTCCGTCGTGATTCGCATCGGCATACATCACGGTCGGGACCCAGACGCCGTACAACGGGTAGCCGGCCGCCTGCCTGAATTGCATGTCGAAGCCGTAGATCGACTGCGGCGCAATCCCCTTACCCAGCGTCACGAGGGTGTTGTGGTTGATGGACGCTGTCACGCCAACATCCCACGTAACCGACCTGTCCTGTATGATGCCGACCGTTGCGCTCCCCTCGAAGCCGGTGTTGCGCACGGTACCGATGTTCTCTTCGTAGTTCAGGTTGCTGAGGGTCGCTCCAAGATTGTCATTGACCAAGGCATCATAGGTCGTCTTCGAGTATCCCGTGAGCTCCAGGCTCACTCGATTCCCCCACGCGCCGATATCCACCCCTCCCTCGAACTCCACCGATCGTTCGGGTCGGAGGTCGGGGTTTCCTACCCAGTTGACCATATCCGAGCTCACCAGAGTTCCTCCGGGCCCGATCGGCTGCACCGCGGCCGAGTACAGCTGCAGAGCCGCGCCGTTCGTGGGCTGCACGCCTGACTCGCCGAATGCCGCGCGGAGACGAACCGTCGTCGGTCCCCGGTCGAGCCCCAGCCACGAGACGCTGGCCTTAGGGTACGCCGCCACGCTATAAGCGCCGCCGAACCCGCTCCCGGCATCGATCCGCAGCGCCCCTGTGACGAACACGCGATCCGCGAAGCTCACTTGCTCCTCGCCGTACCCACCAAGCGTGGCCGCCCGGGTTCCGATCTGGTTCACGGTGGCGCCGGTCGCACCGTTCAAGGTCAGGTTGGTAGACGTGATGTTCAGCGTACTGGCCGACTGTCCGGCGATGCGCGTATCGACCATTTGCAGCCCGGCCGATGTCTGGGACCGGATGCTGTGTGTAATCGAGGCTGTCGCCGTTCCGCGCAGATCGACTGAGTACACGTCGGTCGTCACGCCGCTGAGCTGCAGTCCCGGGGCATAGACCTCGAAGTCTGGATTCCCCAATGGATACGCCAATTCCTGCTCAGTCTGAGTTCCGTGATCCAGCCCCACCGTGGCGTGACCCACGAACCATCCGGTTGGCCGCCAGTTCCCCGTAAGTCCTCCGGTGACCCGTTCCGTGTTTTGCGAACCGAGCTCACTCAGCGGAGACCACGGCGCGGACGCGCCCCCCGCGGTCAACGACTCATAACCATAGAAGTGCGCGGCATCATCGATCGGCGGCGCCGTGAAGACACCGTAATACAACTGCATGGTTTCCGGCGTTTGCTGAAAGGTCGAGAGATACGACGCCGTCGCGGACAAGTCTGCGGTGGAACCCAGCTTGATCGTCGTGTTCGCGCGGATCGACCGCTGCTGCTCGCTGTTCGGGTTGGAGGAGGCGCTCGGGAGAGTCAGTGCCAAGCTATCGGCGAAATGTCGGAACACAGGCGGGAAGGTGATCACGCCCGTTTCATTGGAGAGTCCTCCCGTGACGAAATACCGGACGGCGTCGGATCCTCCGCCAACCGAAAGGTCGTATTTCCCCCGGTTCCCTGATCCGAAGATCGAGGTTTGCGGGTCGTTCAATGGGTTGAAGCGGGTAACGCTGTCTACAACGCACGTTCCGGCGACCTGGCTGGCCGGCGCAAAAGCGGCCGGTGGCACCACGCATGGGAGGGATGCCGCAGCCCCATCGGTCGAATGGCCCCAGCTATAGTACTCGGTCGGAAAAGTGACCGGAATGTTGCTTTCCGTCTGCTCGGCCGAGAGACGCCACTGGGGGT
>PLLD01000295.1 GCA_003141205.1 Gemmatimonadota bacterium | reverse complement strand
GCACTGACGTCCGATGCGCGGTACGGAGGCGGGGCGAGGGATCCGCTGATCGAGGCCGTGCGAGCGTCGCGCGCCCAGGTCGTGCTGAATTGTCTCGGGTGCACGCCGATGCGGAGCGCCGCCGACTGGGCGCTCACCGTGGCGAACGCGCTCTTCCCCCTGCACCTCGCGGCCCGGCTCACGCCGGACCAGCATCTCATTCAGGCGAGCACGGACTGCGTCTTCGATGGCACGCGCGGGAGCTACCGCGTGGACGACGCCCGCGACGCGAGGGATCCGTATGGCTTTGCCAAGCTGCTCGGCGAAGCGGCGCTGCAGCGGCCGAACGTCTCGATCATCCGGACATCGATCGTCGGGCCCAATCCCGCGGCCGCGCGCGGGCTCATGGCGTGGTTCCTCACGCAGGCGCCCGCCGTCGAAGTACCCGGCTACGTCAATCATCGCTGGAATGGAGTGACCACACTGGATTGGGCGGAGTTCGCGCTCGCGCTCGCCGCGGAGAAAATCGCCGGGGCGCCGCCGGCAGCTGCGCCGGCGATCGTCCAACCGGCCACCGAGGTGATCACCAAGTACGAGCTGCTCTGCACGCTCCGCGATACGTTCGCGCCTGGCCGCCGCGTCCGGCCCGTCGCGGCGGCGACGGCCATCGACCGATCGCTCATCCCGACGCACGCGCGCGCCTCGATTGGCGCCCAGCTCGAGCACCTCAGGGCCTGGTATCCGATGGAGGTCGCGCAGACATGACCGTCGCGGTCCGCCCGCGCATCGTCATCCTCACCGAGGATTCCAAGCCCGCGACGGGGGGGATTGCGGAGTACCTGCACCGGCTTGCGATCGCCGCGTCCGCGACGCACGAGATCATTGTCGTGACGACCGTTGCCGGTGCGGAAGCGCTCAACCCCGATTTGCCATTCCGCTATCGGGAGGCCGCGTGGTTTCGTGGCCAGGACCCGCGGCCCGGCGACCGGTACGCGCCTCTGCGGCGCGCCAACACGGTCGTCTGGCAACTCGGCCGGCGGCGGCGCGCCCGGGCCATGCTGGCGCGCCTGGCCGCGGAGCGTCCAGGGACCACGTTCCTCCTCGGCCGCGTGAGTCCGGTGACCGATCCCTGGTGCCGCGCGTGCGACGATCTCGGCATACCGTATCTCGCCATCGGCTACGGATTGGAGCTGGTCGTGGCACTGTCGCCACGGTCGGCGTTCCGGCGGCGCCGCGCGGTGCGGAGCGCCCAGCACTGGTTCGTCGTGAGCCGGGCGACGCAGCGCCTGCTCGGCGACATCGGGGTGACACCGGATCGCGTGACGATCCTGCCGCCCGGTGTACCGGTCGAGCCCCTGCCCGACGCCCTCACCCGGCGCGCCGCCCGCCGTGTGGCCGGGGTGGGCGATGCCCCGTTTGTGTTGTCGATCGGGCAATTGCGTCGCCGGAAGGGGATCGACCTTGCCATCGAAGCGTTTGCCGCGGTGGCGTCCACGTATCCCACACTGCGTCACGTGATTGTGGGCGACGGCGCCGAGCGCGCGGCGCTCGACCGACTAACGCGGGCTCTCGGCGTCAGCGCACGTGTGACCATTCTCGATTCCGTCGGCGAAGCAACCAAGGACGCCCTGCTGGCGGAATGCGCTCTCTTTGTGCTGCCCGTCCGCCCGCACGCCGCCGATTTCGAGGGCTTCGGCATCGTCTTCCTCGAAGCGGCGCGGCACGGAAAAGCCGTCATTGCCGGTGCTGTGGACGGCGTCCCCGAAGCGGTCGCCGATGGAATCAGTGGGATTCTCGTCGATACGGCTCGCGGGGCACCGGAGGTGGCGCGCGCGTTGGAGCGTCTGCTCGGGGACGCTCAATTGGCGGATCGGCTCGGCACCGAAGCGCGGGCGCGCGCGGAGCGCGACTTCGCGTGGGCGTCGCGCGGTCAGGTGTTCGGCGCCACGCTCGCGCGGATTCAGGTTGCGACAGCGGAGCGCGGCGGGGTCGGGGAGCGCGCATCGAATCGGGTGCGCGCGGGCGCCGAGCGGGCGCGGATGGCGGCGCGGCTCGCGGGGCGCGGCAGACTGTGGCGGTATCTGACGCCCGGACCCGTGCCGCGGGATCTCGCCGAATTGCGCTCGGCGGTTGGTGCGTGGGTGCACCGCGCGCTCGTGCCCGGCTCACGGTCCCTGCGCAGCGCGGGGGCCGAGGGGGCGTCCGCGGGCTACCACGTCGTGCAGGGGTGGGCGGCGCCGTATCCCGAGGTGACCGGTTACTTGATCCCCACATTGCTCCGCGATGGGGATACCGTCTCGCACGCCGCCGCGCTGCGGGCGGGGGAGTGGCTGGCTCAGACGCGGCTCCCGAGCGGGGCGATCTGCCGGAAGCAGTGGCAGCCCGGCGTCACGGATCCCAGCGTATTCAACACGGCGCAGGTCATCGAGGGCTGGTGCGCGCTCGCGGATCATCGTGGCGACGCCAGCTGGCTGGCCCTCGCGCGGCAGAGCGCCGATTGGATCCTCGGCGAACAGGAAGCGGACGGGAGCTGGATCCGATCCGCCTTCAACGGGATCTCGCACAGCTATTACGCGCGCGTCGGCGGGATCCTGAGCGAGCTCGGGGGCCGCGTCGGCGCGGAAGGCGGGAGCGCGTACGCGCAGTCGGGTCGGCGCGCCCTGGATTGGGTCATGACACAGCAGCGGCCGGACGGATGGTTCGATCGGGCCGGTTTCGGATCCGAAGCCCCGACGACGCACGGCATTGGGTACGTTCTCGAGGGGCTGTTGCGGGGCGGCGCGGCGCTGGGTGACGATCGCTACATCGCGGCGGCCGAGCGCGGCGCGGGCGCGCTGCGGCGCGCGTATGACCTCCATGGGCGCCTACCGGGCCGGTTCGGTCCTGGGTGGTCGAGCGCGGCGCGCTGGCGCTGCATCACCGGGGAGGCCCAGATCGGTCTCGTGTGGTCTCGCCTCGCGCGGATCACGGGATTGCCGGGGTATGCCGCGGCGGCTGAGCGCGTGGCGGATGCTGTTCGGCGCTCGGTTCGAACGTCAGTGACGTGGCCCGAGCTGTCGGGCGGTGTCCCGGGGGCCGCTCCGCGCGGCGTGGGGTACGACCCCTTCGCCTATCCGACGCACGCGGCGAAATTCGCCCTGGATCTGGCGGTGGAGCTGGGCGGGTAGCGGTCGCCCATGCGCGTACTTTTTCTGGCGTTCGAGTTTCCGCCCCTCGCGACCGCGGGCGTATTCCGCCCTCTGCATCTCGCGCACGGGTTGCCGGACGAAGGGGTCACGCTCGATGTCGTTACCGTGCGGGAGTCGGACTATGCCGCGTGGAGCGGAACCCCACTGGATCCCGCCCTCGCGGCGCATCTCCCGCTCGACGACCGCGTCCGCGTGCATCGCATCGCGAGCGGCTTCCCGGATTGGTATTGGTCGCTCCTTCGCCATCGGGGCGGGGCGCGGCTCGCGCAGTACGGATATTGGGGAGACCCGGTGGCGCTGTTCTGGCGCCGTCCACTCTTCGCGTATCTCGATGCCCTGATCCCGCTCCACCGCCCCGATGTCCTGCTTGCGACGGTCCCCCCCTTTGGCGTAGGGGTTCTCGCGCGCGCCGTGGCCCGCCGGTACGGATTGCCCTGGGTCGCGGATTGGAGGGATCCGTGGACGCTCTGGCGCGCGGGCCCCTTTCCGACGTACGCGCACTATCGCGTCGCCCGGTCGCACGAGCGCCGCATCCTCCGCGAGGCGAATGCCTCGGTCGCGACATCCCACGTGACGCGCGACGATTGGGTCGCGACGGTGCCCGCCGCGGATCCCTGGAGATTGGAAACGGTCTACAGCGGATACGATGCCTGCGCATTGCGGTCGGGTGCGAGCGCGCCGGCCACCGGTCCGCCCCGCGCCGACGCAGTTCGCCGGATCGTGTACGTCGGCAACTTTTATTACGACCCGCACGTGCGCCGCGCGTTGACCCGCCCCCCCTGGCAGCGCGCGCCGCGGCAATGGCTCTGGTATACCCGCGCGCGCCAGGATTGGCTGTACCGGTCGCCGTTCTTCTTTCTCCGGGGGTTGCGCCTTGCGGCCGACCGCGACCGCGCGCTCGCGCAACGGTTACGGGTAGAATTCGCGGGCCCCGTTCCCGAGTGGCTGTCGCCCATGCTGCGNNGCGGATGGGGTACGTCGCCAGAGCGGCGCGGATGCTCTGCTGCTCACGTCCGCGCGCCGGTTGGGTGCCGGGCCCGGACGCGGGCGCGACTATAGCGTCGCCGGAAAGGTCGCGGAGTATTTTGGACTCCGCCGTCCGATTCTCGGAGTGCTCACGGACGGTGCGATGCGGGATCTCGTGGCCGAATCCGGATTGGGCCTCATGGCCGATCCCGATAACGTGGACGGCGTGGCCGAGAGAATCGCGGGGATTGCCGATGCGCGGGGTCCGGAGCGCCTGATCGCCCCGAACGACGCATTTCTGCGCTCGTTCGACCGGCGGACGACGGCCCGCCGGATGGCTGCCATTCTGCGGCGAGCCGGGGCGGAGGGTCCGCGTCCGTGATGCGTCGCGCGCTCATCATCGCGCCGAGCTTCGCGCCGGTCAGCAACCCTCCGACGTTGCGCGTGCGGCTCTTCGCCCGGCACCTGCATCGCTTCGGGTGGGACGCGACCGTGCTGTCGGTTCGGGCCGACCGGTACGAGGAGGCCGCCGACCCCGACATCGCGCTGCTGCTGCCGAGGGGGCTGCGCGTCATCCGCTGCGGCGCCTTGCCCGCTCGACTCACGCGCCTCGCGGGCGTCGGCGATGTCGGCCTTCGGGCGTATGGCTCGATGCGACGCCTGCTGGGCACACTGTGCGCGACGGAGCCCCCGGACGTGATCGTGATTCCCGGGCCGCCCTGGTACACCTTTCGGCTCGGCCCCTGGGCGGCTCGACGCTTCGGCATTCCCTACGTCCTCGACTACATCGATCCGTGGGTCACGGCGGAGCCGCCGTCCGGCCCCTGGTGGGGAAAGGGACGCTGGCACCGGCGCGTGGCGCTCGCGCTGGAACCGAGGACCGTCATCGGGGCGGCGCACATCGTGAGCGTGTCTGACGGCACGAACGCGGCGGTCGGGGCGCGCTATCCCGCGCTCCCCTCGGACCGTTTCACGGCGATCCCGTACGGATTCGAGCCGGGTGACTTCGCCGCGCTCGATTCGGGCGTGGGGGCCGGATCACCGACGCCGCACTGGCCGGCGGAGAGCGGACAGATCCATCTCGTCTCGGTCGGGGCCATGCTGCCGCGCGGATATGAGACGCTGGAGGCGCTCTTTCTGGCGGTGCGGCAGCTCCCCCCGTGGCTGCGTGCCCGCATCCGACTGCATTTCGTGGGGACGACATATGATCCGCGGTCTCCCGCACCGATGGTTCTGCCCGTCGCGCGTGCCGCGGGAGTCGCGGACGCGGTGACCGAGCATCCCGCGCGCGTCCCGTATCTCGACGCATTGCGCATGCTCCGGGCGGCCGACGGGATCCTCGTGCTGGGGAGCACGGAGCCCCACTACATGG
>PLLD01000341.1 GCA_003141205.1 Gemmatimonadota bacterium | reverse complement strand
AACGGCGCCGGCAAGACGACGATGATCCGGATGATCCTGTCGATCCTCTTTCCGGACCATGGGGAACTGACCGTGCTCGGCCGCCCGTCGGCGCTCGAGGCGAAGGACCGGATCGGCTACCTGCCCGAGGAGCGGGGGCTCTACAAGAAGATGACGGTGCGCCGCGTGCTGCGATTTCTGGCGCAGCTCAAAGGGGTCCCGCCGCGCGAGGCGGATCGCCGCATCGACGCCTGGCTCGAGCGTTTCGGCCTCCGTACGGCGGAGCGCGATTGGGGACGCGCGAAGGTGGATGAGCTGTCGCGCGGCATGCAGCAGAAGGTGCAGTTCATCGCGACCATCCTGCACGAGCCGGACCTCGTCGTGCTGGATGAGCCATTCGCGGGACTGGATCCGGTCAATGCGCAGGTCCTCAAGGATACCGTGCTGGAGCTGCGGGATCAGGGACGGACCGTGATCCTCAGCACGCATGTCATCGACAACGCCGAGCGGATGTGCGATGCGGTGTGCATCATGGCGCGGGGCCGAAAGATCCTCGACGGGCCGATGGCCGAGGTAAAGGCGCGGTACGGCGGCGCGCCGGTCGAGCGCGTGGTGACCGTCCAGCCGTCGCTGCACGACATCTTCCTGCAGCAGGTTGGGGCATCCGGCGTGGAGCCGGGGACCAGCGGTCAGGGCTAAGGGCGGCATGCGCAAATTCTGGGTCGTCGTGGCGCGCGAGTACCTCGAGCGCGTGCGCTCGCGCTGGTTTCTCGTGGCGACAATCCTCGGACCCGTCGTCTTCGGGGGGATCAGCATCGGACAGATCGTGCTGACCGAGCACGCGCAAACCTCGCCGGACCTCTCGAACATCGTGATCGTCGACGCGACCGGCGTCGGGCTGGGCGCCCGCGTTCGCCCGCGCCTGGCGGGCAGCCTGTGGGGCGACACCTCCGTCGCCGATGTGCGGCTCGTGACCGCAGCGGCGCTGCCCGCGGCCGAGTCCACGGCTCTCCACGAGGTCATGCGCCGCGAGCGGATCGGATACCTGGTCCTCGACGACAGCACGCTGGCGGGGGTGCGCGCGCGCTACTCCGGCTGGAACACCCCATCGCCCGCCGACGTCGAGCACATCAACCGCGCCGTCCGGGACGCGCTCTTTCGCTACCGGCTCGAGGGGGCAGGACTCGATCCCGTTCGCGCCGAGACGATTCTGAGGCTCCCGTTGACGATCGAGGCGGATCGCGTGACCGATGCCGGGCACGCCGGGTCGGGGCTGGTGAGCGCCGCGTTCGGCTACGTCGTCGCCTTCGTGCTGTACATGATGATCGTCCTCTACGGGCAAACGATTTTGCGCGGCGTCATGGAGGAGAAGACCACCCGGGTGGCCGAGGTCGTCGTGGCGAGCGTCCCGAGCGACACGCTTCTCGCCGGCAAGGTGCTCGGAGTCGGCGGCGTCGCGCTCACGCAGGAATTCGTCTGGATCGCGGCGTCGCTCGGGATCTTCGCCGCGCGCGGCCCGATCCTCGCCTACTTCGGCGTGTATGGCGCGGGCGAGATCGCGCTTCCGACGATCACGCTGGGGGCCGGGATCACGCTGGTGCTCTTCTTCGTGCTCGGCTTCATGTTTTACGCATCGCTCTTCGCGGCCGTCGGCTCGATGGTGAGCAGCCCGGAGGACGCGCAGCAGGCGGCGCTGCCGGTCACGCTCCTCCTCGTGAGCACGATCGCGCTGGTCGTGCCGGTGTTGCTGGCCCCGAGCGGCGGGCTCGCGCGGGCGATGTCGTGGATCCCGTTCTCGGCGCCCATCATCATGCCGCTCCGCATGACGGTCATGCAGGTGCCATGGCCGGAGGTGGCGGGGTCGCTGGTCGTGCTGGCCCTGGCGTGCGTAGGCGCCGTTTGGGTGGCGTCGCGGATCTACCGCGTCGGGCTCCTCATGTACGGGAAGCGCCCGAGCCTGCGCGAAGTCGCGCGCTGGATCCGCGCGGCGTAACCCAGCCGGCGGACCTCGGCGCGCGAGAGCGAGCTACGCCGGCACGCTCGCCGGGGCGGTGCAGTGCCGGTCGAACGCCGCGCTCAGGTCCTGCGCGATCTCGGTGGCCGAACGCCCTTCGATGTCGTGGCGCTCGAGCATGTAGGCGAGCTTGCCGTCCTTGACCAGCGCGATCGCCGGGGACGACGGCGGATAACCCGTGAAGTAGCCGCGCGCCCGCTCCGTCGCCGCCGTATCCTGACCGGCGAAGACCGTCGTGAGGTGATCCGGGCGATGCGAATGTCCGAGCGCGAGAGCGACCGCGGGACGCGCATTGCGGGCCGCACAGCCGCAGACCGAGTTGACGACCACGAGCGTCGTGCCCTCGGCATCGCGCACGGCGGTATCAACCGCCTCTGCCGTCCGGGCTTCGGTAAATCCGAGGCGGGTAAGCTCCTGCCGCATCGGGGCAACCAACCGTTCATCGTACATGGTGTTCCTCCCCTGTGATACCCGCAATATACCCGGCTACAGGAGGGGTCGGACGGCGTCGGCGACGGCGGGGGATGCAGCGAAGACGGGAAGCACGTGCCGCAGCAGCCCCTGCTGGTCGACGATATAGACGGCCACCGGATGCACCGGGCCGCGCTGGTGCGCGTCGAGCGTCATCGGTCCGTTGTCGAACGTGTTCACCTGAAACGCCCTCTGCGCCGAATCGATCTGCGCCCGCGTCCCGCCGAGTCCCACGATGGTCGTGTCGTACTGCCGCCCGTAGGCCTGGACATCTTCCGGCGTATCGTGCGCGGGGTCCGTGGTGATGAAGATGATCCGCATGCGACCGGAGTTGTGGCCGAGCATGCGGCGGGCGTGGGCGAGGTGGCCAAGCGTCGTCGGGCAGACATCGCCGCAATGCGTGTAGCCGAAGAACACGAGCGCCACGCGGCCGGGGGGCGGGCCGCCGAGCAACGTGTGCAGCTCGATCGTATGTCCCGTGCGGTCGGCCAGATGTACCGCCGGGATGGCGTGCGGCGGGACAACGTCGACGCCGACGATCTGCGCGTGATGCGCTTCGCGCGCGCTGTGGACCGCCGCCGCCCCAACGACGCACAGGAGGGCCACCGTGGCCATGCCAAGCGCCCACCAGACGGCGCGAGAGCGGGCAACGGTCGGCGTACCGGACACGCTCAGTCGACGGCGGCGTCGAGACGCCGCAGGTAGTCCCGTATGCCGTCCTCGAGCAGCGTAAAGGGCCGCGTGAATCCCGCTCCGCGCAGCTTGGTCGTCGTGGCCTGGGTGAAATATTGATACCGGTCGCGAATCGCCGGCGGCATGTCGATGAACTCGATGCGCTCGGTCGCACCCAGGGCCGCGAAGGTGGCGCGTGCGACGTCGAGGAAGGTGCGCGGAGTGCCCGTGCCCAGGTTGAAGATTCCGCGCGGGACGACGGTATCCAAGGCGAAATGGAGCGCGCGGAGCACGTCCTCCACGGCGATGAAATCGCGCGCCTGGTGTCCGTGGGCGATGTCGGGGCGATGGCTGCGGAAGAGGCGCACGCGTCCGGTCGCGCGGATCTGATCGAAGGCGTGGAGGACGACGCTCGCCATGGGCCCTTTGTGCCGCTCGCCGAACCCGTAGACGTTGAAGAACTTGAATCCACACCATGCCGGCGGGTAGCGCCCGGCGCGCTCCTCGGCCAGCGCCCAGAGATCGAACTGGAGCTTGGAATCCCCGTACGGATTGAGCGGGCGGAGCTCGGGGATCCGCGCCTCATCGTCCGCGTACCCCAGCGTTCCGTCGCCGTACGTGGCCGCGCTACTGGCGTAAACCAGCGGGACCCGGGCCGCGGTGGCGTACCGCCAAACCGCGCGCGAGTACTCGAGGTTCACCCGGGTGAGATACGCGACATCGAGTTGCCGGGTATCGGTGCACGCGCCCAAGTGGACGATGGCGCGCAGGGTCGGGCGCTCCCGCTCGAGCCATGCGAACAGATCGTCCCGATCGATGATCGGCCCGTACGGGATCCCGCGATGCTCCGTGCGCTCGTCGAAGTGGCGGGGGGCATCGACCGGGATGACCGGGATTCCGCGCGCGGCACAGGACCAGACGAAGCGCGCTCCCACGAATCCGGCGGCACCGGTGACCAGGACGGGCGGGGGCACGGATTCGCTCACATACGAAAATCTAGCGGCGCGTTACCCGCCGTCATTGCGAGGCCCGAAGGGCCGAAGCAATCCCCTCGCCTGGCGCGAGGCCGAAGGAGCTCGTGCATTGCGGTTCAACATGAGATTGCTTCGCCCGCTGTGCGGGCTCGCAACTAAAGCCCCAATGCCGCCGCGACGGCCTCGACCGTCGCCGGGATCGCCGGGGCGCTCGCGTCGATCGAGGGCACGGAGGCCACGTCCTTGAGCCCATGCCCCGTGCAGACGCAGACGCACCGGCTCCGGGCAGGCGTCCGCCCCGCGGCCACGCTCGCCCGCAATCCCGCGACTCCGGCCGCGGATGCCGGCTCGCAGAAAATTCCCTCGCGGCGCGCGATCTCCGATCGCGCCTCGAGGATCTCCGCGTCCGTCACCGCCCGAAACTCCCCGCCGGACTCCGTCACCGCCGCGACGGCGGTATCCCAGCTCGCGGGACGGCCGATGCGGATCGCGCTCGCCACGGTCTCGGGGGATTCGACCGGATGCCCCAGCACGAGCGGCGCCGCACCGGCGGCCTGGGCGCCCAGCATGACCGGCAGCGTCGCGATCGTCTTGGCTTCGTGGTAGCGCCGGAAGCCGACCCAGTAGGCAGAGATGTTTCCGCCGTTACCGACGGGAAGGGCCAGCACGTCCGGCGCGCTGCCCAGCACATCGCAGATCTCGTACGCGGCCGTCGCCTGCCCCGCGATGCGGTACGGATTCACCGAGTTCACCAGCTCGACCGGATATTGGCGCGCCAGGGCCCGCGCGACGTCGAGCGCCGCGTCGAAGCCGGCCTCGATCACGACCGGCTCCGCTCCATACGCCAGCGCCTGGGCGATCTTCCCGGCCGTCACACCACCGCGGGGGAGCAGCACGACCGCGCGGATGCCGCCCCGTGCCGCGTAGGCCGCGGCGCTCGCGGCGGTGTTCCCGGTCGACGCGCAGATGACCGTCGTGGCGCCCCCCTCCATCGCCTTCGCGACCGCCACCACCATCCCACGGTCCTTGAACGACGCCGTCGGATTGACCCCCTCGAACTTCACATACAGCTCGTCGACCCCGACCCAGGCCGCGAGCCGCGGTACGGGCAGGAGGGGCGTGTCCCCCTCCGCGAGGGAGAGAGCGGGCGTGCGCGCGGTCAGCGGCAGATAATGTGCGTATCGCTGCAGCACGCCGACGGTCGTCACGCGGGATTCTCCGGTGTCCGCACGCCGGTCCGGTCGGGCTCGACGGCAAAGCACACCCCGCCCTCCCCGCCGACCGCGCCCCGAAACGCCCGCGCCATGGCGTCGGCGATCTCCCCGGTCCGGTCCGTCGGCGCCAGGGCGATCACCCCCGAGCCCGCGCCCGAGATCGTGACGCCCCACGCCCCGGCGCGGCGCGCGGCCGCGAACGCATCGCTCGCGCCCGGGATGAGCGGGAGGCGATACTGCACGTGCAGCCGGTCCGACAGCCCGAGCGCGATGAGCTCCGGGTCCCCTGTGGCGAGCCCGGCGGCGAGCGCCGCCATGGCACCCACGTTGTGTACTGCATCGGCGAACGGCACGGTGCGCGGCAACGCGGCCCGCGCGCGCGTCGTCTCCAGTCCCGTGCCGGGCGCGGCGTAGGCAAATCCGATCGTCGCCGCGAGGGGCAGCCTGAGGGCCTTCGGGACCCCCGCATCATCGTGCGTGACCGCGACGAGCCCGCCCATGAGGGCGGGGGCGACGTTGTCGAGGTGGGACTCCCATTCGAGGGCCGCCGCGAATGCCGGAGCGCGCTCCAGCGGCGCGCCCACCACCGCCGCCGCCAGCGCGAGCCCGCCCACGACCGCGGCCGCGGAGGAGCCGAGGCCGCGCGCGATCGGGATCTCGGAATCCAGTGTCAGGGTCCCGCCGCGCAGGGTCACGCCGTGCGCGGCGAGCCCCGTCCGAAAGGCGCGCACGAACAGATCCTCCCCGTCCGGGCGGCCCGCGAATGCCTTCAAGGTGCCCAGCCGCTCCAGGCGGAGGGTGTCGTCGTCGCCCGGAGAGAAGGCGGCCGCGAGGTACCGCCCAAGCGCGAGACCGACGCAATCGAAGCCGGCGCCCAGGTTCGATGTGCTCGCGGGTACTCGGACGCGTGCCGCACGCAGCGTCGGCGCGCGGGTCATTCCTCGGGCCCCGCGCCCACGGTCCCCTCGCGGCGGACCAGGATCGCGCGGACGGACTCCACGACGCCCGCGAGGGCGGCGCTATAGAGACAGATCGCGACCGTGTGGAGGATCAGCGTCCACACGACGATCCCCGGCCAATCATCGAAATCAGCGTGCGCCGCGCCCCAGAACTCCCGGTGTGCCGCAATCAAAACCGCACTCGCCACCGCTCCCCCCACCGTTTCCCACGCCGCGAACAGGGGCGCGCGCCATAGCCATGTGCGCGCCGGATAATTCCCGAGGTGCAGCGTCGCCGCGCCGCACAGCAGGATCGCCTCGAGGACGTACCAGACCACGACGAACGTCCACCGGTTGGACGGGCCGTAGGTGATCACAACCGAATTGGTCACGCGCAGAACGACCCCTGTCCCGAGCCCGATGGCCGCCGGCACCAAGGTCCAGCGGCGCAGCCAGGCGATCTCGTGCTCGGCCCAAACGATCGTCCGTTCCGGGAAGAATCTGGGCAAGTTGGTGCGCCCCCTGCGCGGCACCCGCTGGGTCAAAGTACGAGGCCCCCGGGCATCGCGGCAATACGGGGCGTCACGCCGCCGTCATTCGCCGCTTGCGCGCCGAGCCCAACCCGATCATCATGCGCAAAGGTCCCCCCCACCTCATCCGACGTCGCATGTCACTTCAGTCGACCGGTCTCCCCCCGGCCCAAGGGATGTACGACCCTCGTCTGGAGCACGATGCCTGCGGCATCGGGTTCGTGGCACACATCGGGGGCGACCGCTCCCGGGACCTGATCGCCCGTGCGCTCGATCTCCTCGCGAATCTCGCGCATCGGAGTGCAGTCGGGTCGGACGCCGGAACCGGGGACGGCGCCGGAATCCTCATTCAGGCTCCGCATTACTTCCTCTGTCGCGCCTTCGCCGCGGCCGGCGTTCTCCTGCCCGAGCCGGGGGAATACGGCATCGGCATGGTATTCCTTCCGCGCGACCCCGTCGCAGCCGAGGAATGCGAGCGCGGCATCACCCGCGTGGCGACCGAAGAGGGCGTGCCCTTCCTCGGATGGCGCGACGTTCCGGTCGTCGAGGAGGCGGCGGGTACGGTCGCCCGGCGCAGCATGCCCCGCATACGCCAATTCGCGCTCGGGGCCGGGCTCCTGCGCGACGGAGCGCTCGAGCGCCGGCTGTACGTAGTGCGGCGCCGGATCGAGCGGGAGTGGGCGCAGCACGCGGTGTATCTCCCGAGCCTGTCGAGCCGCACGCTGGTCTACAAGGGACTGCTCCGCCCGGCGCAGCTCGCCGCGTTCTACCCCGACCTGACCGACGTCGACATCACGAGCGCGCTCGCCATCGTGCACTCCCGCTTCTCGACGAACACGTTCCCGACGTGGCCGCTCGCGCATCCGTACCGCATGATCTGCCACAACGGGGAGATCAACACCCTGCGGGGCAACCTCGCCTGGATGCGGGCGCGCGAGGGGACGATCACGTCCACGCGGTTCGGGCGCGACATCACGCAGCTGCTGCCGGTGATCGCCGAAGGACAGAGCGATTCCGCGTGCTTCGACAACGCCCTCGAGTTCCTGGTCATGGGGGGTCGGTCGCTCCCTGAGGCGATGATGCTGCTGATCCCGGAGGCGTGGGACGCGCACGCCGAGATGGATGCCCCCCGCCGTGCGTTCTACGAGCACCATGCCGGGATCATGGAGCCGTGGGACGGCCCCGCCGCGATGGCGTTCACCGATGGGATCCGGATCGGGGCAACGCTCGACCGCAACGGCTTGCGCCCCGCGCGCTACGTCGTGACGCACGACGACGTCGTGATCCTGGCGTCCGAAGCGGGCGCGCTGCCGGTCCCCGCCGAGGAGATCCGGACGAAGGGACGGCTGCACCCGGGGCGGATGCTCCTCATCGACACCGCCAAGGAACGCATCGTCGACGACGATGAAGTGAAGGCGGAGGTCGCGGGCCGGCGCCCGTACGCTGCATGGAACGAGCGGAGCCGGGTCACCCTGGATTCCTCCGCGCCCGCCGTCGTCGAGCTGGGGGCCCCCGCGACGGACGCGCGCGTCCTTGCGGCCTTCGGCTACACGCGCGAGGAGCTGGACCGAATACTCGTGCCGATGGCGATCACCGGCGAGGAGGCGGTCAGCTCGATGGGGAACGACGCCCCGCTCGCGGTGCTCTCCGAGCGCCCGCAGCTCCTGTTCGCGTATTTCCGGCAGCTGTTCGCCCAGGTGACGAATCCCGCGATCGACCCGATCCGGGAGCAGCTCGTGATGTCGCTGGCCATGCATGTGGGGCCGCAAGCGCCCGTGCTCGACGACACGACGCCGCCGACTCCCGCGCTGCACCTGCCGCACCCGGTGCTCACGGCGGCCGACATGGTCCGCCTGGCCGCCGTCTCGCACGACGCCGTGCGCGTCGCGCGGCTGTCCACGCTGTGGGACCCGACGAGCGGCCCCGACGGCCTGTCGCCGGCCGTCGACGCGCTCTCTGCCGCCGCGGCCGCCGCGGCGCGCGGCGGGGCAACGATCCTCGTGCTCAGCGATCGCGGCGTCTCGGCCCTTCGCGCGGCGATCCCCGTGCTGTTGGCGACGGCCGCCGTGCATCACCACCTGACGCGCGAGGGGCTCCGGACCGCGGTGGGGCTCATCGTCGAGACCGGCGAGGCCCGCGACGTCGCCCAGATCGCGCTCCTCATCGGCTACGGCGCCGCGGCGGTGCATCCGTCGCTCGCGCTCGAGACGGTCGCGGCGCTCGCGCGGGAGGGACGTCTCGGTGACGCGACGGACGCGGCCGCGGCGCAGCAGCGCTACGTGGCGGCGGTGAAGAAGGGGCTGCTCAAGATCCTGTCGAAGATGGGGATCTCGACGCTGTCGAGCTATTGCGGCGCGCAGGTCTTCGAGGCGATCGGCCTCGGGGCCCCGCTCATCGCGCGGCACTTCACGGGCACGAGCTCGCGGCTCGGCGGGATCGGGATCGAGGGCGTCGCCACCGAGACGATCGAGCGCCACCGCGCGGCGTGGGGACAGGAGTGGACCGGCCGGCTGGCGGATGGCGGGGAGTATCACTATCGCGCCGAGGGAGAGCACCACGCCTGGAACCCCGCGACGATCGCCGCGCTGCAGCACGCGACGCGCAGCGCGGACCGGGCCGCCTTCCGGCGATTCTCGCACCTCGCGGACGCCGAATCGCAGCACTACACTCTGCGTGGGGCACTCGCGCTGGTGGAGCAGACGCCTGTGCCGCTCGACGAGGTCGAGCCCGTGCGCGCGATCGTGCGCCGGTTCGTGACCGGCGCGATGTCGTTCGGGGCGCTGAGCCGCGAAGCGCACGAGACGTTGGCGATCGCGATGAACCGCCTGGGCGGCCGGAGCAATACCGGCGAGGGGGGCGAAGATCCGTCGCGCTTCCACACCGAGCGCAACAGCGCGATCAAGCAGGTGGCATCGGCGCGCTTCGGCGTGACCACGGATTATCTGGTCAACGCGCGCGAGCTGCAGATCAAGATCTCGCAGGGGGCGAAGCCCGGCGAGGGCGGACAGCTCCCGGGGCACAAGGTGGACGACGCGATCGCGGCGGTGCGCCACGCGACGCCCGGCGTCTCGCTGATCTCCCCTCCACCCCACCACGACATCTACTCGATCGAGGATCTCGCGCAGCTGATCTTCGATCTCAAGAACGTCAATCCTGCCGCCGACGTGTCGGTCAAGCTCGTGGCCGAGGCCGGCGTCGGCACCGTCGCGGCGGGGGTGGCCAAGGCCCACGCCGACGTCGTCGTGATCGCGGGCGACTCGGGCGGGACGGGCGCCTCACCGATCTCCTCGATCAAGCACGCAGGAATCCCGTGGGAGATGGGGATCGCCGACTCCCACCAGACGCTCGTCCTGAACGGGCTTCGTGGGCGTGTCCGCCTGCAGGCCGACGGGCAGCTCAAGACGGCGCGCGACGTTCTGGTCGCGGCCATCCTGGGCGCCGAGGAGTTCGGCTTCGCGACGGCACCGCTCATCGTCGAAGGATGCGTGATGATGCGGAAGTGTCACCTCAACACCTGTCCGGTCGGCATCGCCACGCAGGACCCGGTATTGCGCGCGAAGTTCACGGGACGGCCGGAGCATGTGATCGCCTACTTCGTCATGCTGGCCGAGGAGATTCGCACGGAGATGGCGCGGCTGGGCGTGCGGACGCTGGCGGAGTTGATCGGCCGCACCGAGCTGCTGCGCCCGGCTCCCGGTGCGCACTGGAAGGCCCAATCGCTGGACCTTACCCCCCTCCTGCACCGGCCCACGCCGTTGTCGGTTGCCGGACGGAG
>PLLD01000084.1 GCA_003141205.1 Gemmatimonadota bacterium | reverse complement strand
GGACGACCCCGCCTACGTCCGCATCGCAGGGGTCACGGGGGATGCCGTCGTCCTCAGCGGCATCGCTGACGCGACGCGGGATATTCTCCGGCACGGAACCCTCTATGGCTACGCGGCTGCGCACCCCGAGCGGAGGGCGTTCGCCGGCCGCGGACCAGCATACGCCGTCCCTATCGCCGGCATGCGTACCGTCCTACGACACTCGCGCCATGGGGGACTGCTCGCTCCGCTGACCCGTGACGTCTTCCTCGCCCCCACGCGTGCACCGTACGAGCTATCGGTGTCGCGCCAACTCCGCGCAGCCGGCGTCCCCACCCCCGAAGTCCTCGGCTACGCCGTCTACGAAGCCGGCCCGCTGCTGCGTAGGGCGGACGTCGTGACGCGCGAGATCCCGGGGGGCCGAACGCTTGTGGCGCTGCTCCGCGAGGGCGTGGACGCGGCCACGCGGCACGGGCTGTTCGAGGCGACGAGCACGCTCGCGCTCGCGCTGGCCACTGCGGGCGCATTCCACGCGGATCTCAATCTGGCCAACGTGCTCATCGCGCCCGCGCCGGACGGGAGTCTCGAGGCGTTCGCACTCGACGTGGACCGTGTCATCTTCCGCGCACGGGCCCGATCGCATCTCCTCCGCTCGAACTTCCGCCGGCTGAGCCGCTCGGCCGCGACGCTGGGGCTCGAATGGAAGCCATGACGATCCCCGACGGCTCGCCCGCCGCACCCTTCCGGAACATCGGCATCGTCATGATGAGCGCGGTCGGCGACAGCGTGCACGTCCTGCCGGTGATCACGGCGCTCAAGCGGCAGGACCCCGCGCCCCGGATTACATGGGTCATCCAGCCCGGCCCGCGCGCCCTCGTCGAGGGGCACCCCGCCGTCGATGCCTTCGTGTCCTTCGACCGCGCCCGCGGGTGGGGCGCCTTCGTGGAAACGCGCCGGTCGCTCGCGGCGCAGCAATTCGATCTCGTGCTCGATCTGCAGGTTTACCTCAAAGCGGGGATCGTGACGGCGTTGGCGAACGCGCCGGTCAAATTGGGCTTCGATCGGGCGCGGGCGCGCGACCTCAACTGGCTCTTCACGAACCGCCAGATCCCCCCGCATCCCGGCGGGCAACACGTCCAGGACCAGTATCTCGAATTCCTCTCGGCGCTTGGCGTTCCCGCGGACCCGGTCGAGTGGAACCTGGGGCCCTGGGAGAGCGAGCGGCCGGCGCAGCGGGCGTTCTTCGCACCCGTCGATCGCCCCGTCGCCGCCATCGTCGTCGCCACGACGAAGCCACAAAAGGATTGGATTCCCGAGCGATGGGGCGACGTCGCGGCCAGCCTCTACGACGACTTCGGGCTGCAGCCGGTGCTGGTCGGCGGCACCAGCGCGCGCGAGCGCGCGGCCGCGGCGGTAATCCTCGCACGGGCGCCGCACGCACGGTCTGCCCTGGGGAGCGGGCTCCGGCAGCTCGTCGGTATCCTCGATGGGGCGGCTGTCGTCCTCGCACCCGACACCGGGCCCCTGCACATTGCCGTCGCGCTCGACCGCCCGGTCGTCAGCCTCATGGGGTACACGAATCCCAAGCGCACAGGCCCGTACCGGCGATTCCACGACCTCATCGTCGACGCCTACGGCGATCCGGGCGAGGATTACCCGATTTCCATGCAGACCCGGCCCGGCCGCATGGCGCGGATCACGGTGGCGGACGTCCTCGCGAAGATCGAGCGATGGCGCGAACGGTATCGCGATCGGGCGTCAGGGGTCGATCGTTAGCCGGCCGAAGTCGTAGCGCACGCCGACGTCGGCGAGCAATCGCGTGAGGAGCACGAGCGGCAACCCCATCACCGCAAAGAAGTCCCCGTCGATCCGCTCCACGATCGTCGCGCCGAAGCCCTGGATCCCATACGCGCCCGCCTTGTCCATCGGCTCGCCCGTCGCCACGTACGCGTCCACTTCCGCGTCGGTCAATGCGCGTACCTGAACGCGCACCGCCTCTGTCCCGGACGCGATGTACGCCCCGCGCAGGACGCAGACGGCCGTGAAGACCGTGTGCGCGCGCCCGGCGAGCGAGCGCACCATTGCACGCGCGTCGTCCCGGTCCTGCGGCTTGCCGAGGACGCGATCGTCGATGACGACGACCGTGTCCGCTCCGATGACGAGCGCCTCTGGTGCGTCGGCCGCTATGCGCCTGGCTTTCGCCTGCGCGAGTCGCTCCGCGCATGCCAGCGGTGTTTCCCCCGGGAGGACCGTCTCATCGATGTCGGCCGGCCGGACGGTGTGCGCGAGACCGATGAGGTTGAGCAGGTCCCGCCGGCGGGGGGATTGGGATGCAAGAATGATGGCGGTCATTGCGAGGTCCGAAGGGCCGAAGCAATCTCCTCGTTCCGGGCTCGCTCGATCTATTCCACCGTCACCGATTTCGCCAGATTCCTCGGCTGATCGACGTTCGCGCCCCGCTTCACCGCGATGTAGTACGCCAGGAGCTGCATCGGGACCGCCGCGAGCACCGGCGTCAGCATCTCGATCGTCTCCGGGATCCGGATCTCGTAGTCGATCTTCCCTGCCAGCGAGGGCTCTTCCCGCGAGGTGATCACGATCACCTTCCCCATCCGCGCCTTCACCTCCTGCACGTTCGACGCGACCTTGTCGAACACGGAATCGTGCGGCGCGACGAACACGACCGGCATCATCTCGTCGATGAGCGCGATCGGACCGTGCTTCATCTCCGCCGCCGGATACCCCTCGGCGTGGATGTAGCTGATNNGCTTGAGCGCCCCCTCGAGCGCGGCCGGGAAATTGTACCCGCGGCCGAGATAGAGGAAATTCTGGACCGACTTGAACTCCTCGGCCAGGATCTCGATTTCGCCTGCGCGATCGAGGATCGATTGGATCTGCGCCGGAAGGGCCTGGAGCGCCTCGATGATCTCGCGGCCCCGGAGCGCCGAGAGAGCGCGGAGGCGGCCCATCTTGAGGGTGAGCAGCGCCAGGGCCACGACCTGGCTCGTGAACGCCTTCGT
>PLLD01000015.1 GCA_003141205.1 Gemmatimonadota bacterium | reverse complement strand
AACATGCAGCAGGCCGCCCGCGTCTCCGATATCACCGCGTTCATGCTGTCCGGCGAGCTCGTCGAGGTCGCGGCCACGAATACGCTGTTCACGACGCCGTCCGACCCCCGGACGGAAGCGTACATCACGGGCCGGTTCGGATGACCGCTCCCCCGACGGTTCCGATGCGGCCGATTCCCGCCAACGCGCCGCGCCCCATACCGGCCGGCCGCGCGGAGCCGCTGCCCGAGACACCCGGCATCGCGGCGCCCGCGGCTCTTGCCGCCGACCATTTCTCCTTCTGGTACGGAAGCAACAAGGCGCTGACCGATATCACGTTCGACATGCCGATTCGGTCGATCACGGCGCTGATCGGCCCCTCCGGCTGCGGGAAATCGACCTTCCTCCGGGCGATCAATCGGATGCACGACACCCTACCCGGCGCCCGGCACGAAGGAGAAATCCGGCTGGATGGGGTGAACGTGTACGATCCGAGCATCGATCCGACCGCGCTGCGACGCTGGGTGGGAATGGTGTTCCAACGCTGGAACCCCTTCCCCAAGTCGATCTACGACAACGTCGCGTACGGCCCGCGGATCAATTCCTCCCCGCCGCGGCACGAGCTCGACCGGATCGTCGAGACATCGCTGCGTCGCGCCGCGCTGTGGGACGAGGTCAAGGACCGGCTGCGCGAGAGCGCGCTCGGGCTGTCCGGTGGCCAGCAGCAACGCCTCTGCATCGCGCGCACGCTGGCCAACGAGCCGGAGGTCCTCCTGCTCGACGAGCCCGCGAGCGCGCTCGACCCGATCAGCACGCAGAAGATCGAGGAGCTGCTGTATGAGCTCAAGCGCGAGCTGACCATCGTCATCGTTACCCACAATCTCCATCAGGCCGCACGCGCGAGCGATTATACTGCCTTTTTCTACCTCGGTCGTCTCGTCGAGGTCGGGCCCACGGACCGCATGTTCACCGCCCCGCGCGAGGAGCGGACCAACTCGTATATCACTGGACGGTTCGGATGATACCTCCCACTACGACGTCTCCCGGGGCACCCCTTGGCACCGCCCCGTCCGGTTCCGTTGACCCGGCATCGGGAGGCGCGGCCGCGGGTGCGCCGGGAGCGGCTCCGATGGGCTTCCGGCACTTCCACGAGCAGCTGGCCAAGCTGCGCGAGCGGTTGCTCACGATGTCCGATCGGGCGGAAGGGCTCGTCGCGCTCGCCGTGGACGCTCTCCTCAAATCCGATCAGGACAGGGCGGACGCGGTCATCGCCGGCGATCGGGAGATCGACGATCTCGAGCTCGAGATCGAGGGTCTCACCGTCGAGCTCCTCGCGCTCCAGCAGCCGATGGCGCGGGATCTCCGCTTCATCGTGAGCGCGATCAAGATCGCGAGCGATCTCGAACGGGTGGGTGACCACGCCGTCAACATCGCGCAGTGTGCGATGCGGCTGATCGCCATGCGCTCGACGATCACGCCGGAGCCCGAGATCGAGGACATGGCGCGGCGCGCGCTCGGCATGCTCAGCGACGCGCTGGACGCCTTCGTGCGCGCGGACGGAGCGCTCGGGCGCCAGGTCTGCGCCGCCGACGACAACGTCGACGCGCTGCTCAACTCCGTGTTCCGGATCCTGCTGACGCACATGATGGCCGATGCGCGCGCGATCACGCCCTCCTTGGAATTGATCCTGGTCGGGCGTAATTTGGAGCGCGTGGCCGACCTGGCGACCAACATCGGCGAGGACGCGGTCTTCCTCGCGGAGGGGAAGCAGATCAAACACCGTTTCGAGCAGCGGGAGCGGGAACGACTGCCATCGGTCGAGTCGCCACCCGCCCGCTAGCGCGCGTGGACACCGGGGCCGGGACCGTACGCGTCGCGGCCATCGACATCGGGTCGAACTCGATCCGACAGATCGTCGCCGACGTCTCCGATAGCGGCGCGATCCGGGTAGTGGACGAGCTCAAGGCGCAGCCCCGGCTCGGCACCGGTGTAGCAGGCACGGGCGCGATGCGCCCGGAATCGATGCGGAGTGCCCTCGACGCGCTGGCCCGTATGGCCACGTTGGCCCGGCAGCTGGGAGCGGCGCGCATCGAGGCCGTCGCGACGAGCGCCGTGCGCGAGGCCGCCAACGGGCGCGAATTCCTCGAAAGCGTCGGCCGCGAGACCGGCTTGCGCGTCCGCGCGCTCGACGGCGAGGCGGAGGCGCGGCTCACCTTTCGCAGCGCTCTCGCCCATTTCGATCTCGGCGTGGGCCGCTGGGTGGTGATGGACATCGGCGGCGGCTCCGTCGAGCTGGCGTTGAGCGCCGACGGACTGCTCGACCGTCTCTGCTCCCTCCCCTTCGGCGCGATTCGAATGACCGAGGAGTATCTCGGCGGCGCCGCAGGTGATAATGGTGCGAGCTCCGGCCGCCCGATCCGTCAGGGGATCACGAAGCTGCGGCGCGATGTCCGCGANNGAGGCGCTGCGGGCCGAGCTCCCGGTGCGGGATTGGCGGGGAGCCCGCGTGATCGGCTCGGGCGGGACATTTACCAATCTGGCGGGGATGTACCTCGCCCGGCGGCAGGTCGGCACGGCGCGCACGGTGCACGGGACGCGCGTGCCGCGCGATGAGCTGGAGCACCTCCTCGACGCGTTACAGGACATGACGCTCCCGGAACGCGCCGGCGTCCCCGGACTCAACCCGCAGCGCGCCGACATCATCCTCGCGGGGCTCGCGGTCGTGGCCGAGGTCATGGCGCGCGTCGACGCGCGCGACGTGGTCGTATCCGCATACGGTATCCGAGAGGGGGTCCTCCTCGAGGCGGCCCGCGTCATGCCAACGGTCGCCGACCCGGGAGAAGCGCGCGCGCGATCGGTTCAGGAGCTCGCGGCCCGATCGCACTTCGACGCCCCGCACGGACAGCACGTCCAGACGCTCTCCCTGCAACTGTTCGACGCGATCGGCGAGCGGCTGGGGCTGGGCGCCGGCGACCGGGAGCTTCTCTCCGACGCCGCCCTCCTGCACGACATCGGCTACCACATCAACTATCACAAGCACGAGAAGCACTCGTACCACCTGATCCTGCACGCGGAGCTCCTGGGGATGTCCCCGGAGGAGCAGGTCGTCGTGGCGAACGTGGCCCGGTACCACCGCGGGGCCGAGCCGAAGAAGAAGCACGCCAATTACGGCTCGCTCGACAAGACTCTTCGGCGCCGGATCAAGTACCTGGCGGCGATCCTTCGCGTCGCGGACGGATTCGATCGCGGACACGCCGGGGCGGTGGGGCGCATCCGTGTGCGCTGGCTCGGGCGTGCCATGCGCATTACCGCGACACCGACGACGGCCGGGGCATCGGTGCGGCTGGAGCTCTGGGGAGCCGCCCGCAAGGCCGGGCTGCTGGAGGATGTGGCCGGCGTGGCGGTCGAGATCGTCGCCCCCGACGGCAAGGTCATCACGCCGGACGACGAGGTCGGCGACATCGAGTAAAGGGCGGTATTCGTTCCGTCCGTCATTGCGAGGCCCGAAGGGCCGAAGCAATCTCCTCGCTCGGCTGCGCAAACACCGGTTCTACTTCCCTTTACTCTCGATCGTCGCAGCCCCTTGAGCTTCGGTCGGATTCTGGCGCCCCGACGCCGAGGTCGGTGTCCGCCAGCGCGTCTACGACGTGAGCCCGGGCACATTTCGCTGACGGCTCTGCGCCCTATTGCCCCGGAAGCAATGGGTGCCGGTCCCTAACCCCCCGCAGACGCGTGCTCCCGGGAGTGCGTGAGGACCGGGGCCCGCGGGGCGTCGGGGATGCGGCCCCAGGGGTCGCGCTGCAGGATGTCCTGCGCGCTTCGCTCCGGCTCGTCCCCCGGCGCCCGCTGCCGATACGCTCCGTTTTCGCTCAACTCCCACGCGCGGCGGTTGTCGGTCAGGCACGTCTGCAGGAACGTCGAGAGTCGCGCATCGAGCGCGACGTCCTCCACGGGCGTCACGGCTTCCACACGGCGGTCGAGATTGCGGGGCATCCAGTCGGCCGACCCGATGTAGTACTCCGGCGTCGTCCCATTCGCGAAATACCAGAGCCGCGAGTGCTCGAGAAAGCGCCCGACGATGCTCGTCACGCGAATGTTGTCGCTGATCCCTTCGATGCCCGGGCGCAGGCAGCAGATGCCGCGNNCACGCCGGGCCGCAGACAGCAGATCCCGCGCACGATGAGATCGATCTCGACCCCGGCCTGCGAGGCGCGGTAGAGCGCCTCGATCGCATCCGTGTCGACGAGCGAGTTCATCTTCGCGATGATGCGCCCGCCCTGCCCCACCCGCGCGGAGTGGGCCTCCCGATCGATCAGCTCGATGATCCGGGCGCGCAGGTTGGCGGGCGCAACGAGGAGCTTTCGGTAGAGGCGCTGCCGCGAGTATCCGGTGAGGGAGTTGAACAGATCGCTGACGTCCGCGCCGATCGACGGGCTCGCCGTGAACAACCCGATGTCCTCGTAGGTCCGTGCCGTCTTGCTGTTGTAGTTCCCCGTCCCGAGATGCACGTACCGCCGGATGCCGTCCGTCTCTCGGCGAACGACGAGTACCGTCTTGGCGTGCGTCTTGAGACCCGGGAGCCCGTAGGCGACGTG
>PLLD01000118.1 GCA_003141205.1 Gemmatimonadota bacterium | reverse complement strand
CGCTGTCGAGTGCGCTGGCCAGACAAAAAAAGAATCTGCATATGCGCTTCGAGAATGGCGCGGCATTGTAACGCCGCGGGAGTGACGATCCCTGCGCGAAGCAGCTCGTCGACCGCATCCAGATTCTCGATGATATGACGCAGCAAGAGCAAGAGCGCCGTGTGCAACGGGCGGGGAGGATTCTGCTTCGCGGCATCAGCGAGCAATCGCGCCAACAGCTGAGTGCCTTCGTCCACCATCTCGCGCACCGTACCCAGGAGCGCGGCCGTATCGACGGCCGCGCGTCCGCGGGCTTCGTCGCGATTGAGAATTAATGGTACGGCTGCCATCCAATCAATGTTAAACGTTCGAGCCAGCGACGCACTCCGTCGATGGGTCGTCGCCAGAGCGCGAGTTGGCCACCTCGCATCTCCGTTTGCGGCCATTACCGTACCCAAAACCAGATTCCGGCGCAAGGGAGCGCTCCTGGCCCTACGGGATGTCCGGAAAGGAGTGCGGTTCACCGTCGTGCTGTACGGCAGTGTCTCGCTCGCCCTTTACGTATATGGGGAATGTCCACGGTCCTGTACATCCCAGGCGTTCATCCATTTGCGACCGCGAACGTGACGACCGGCGCGGCGGTCTCACATGATTCAGTCACGGATCCTGGGTATCTGCACGAGCTCGGCGAGTGTGAACGCGAACACGTGGCGCACCTCCAGCAGGATCCCGATGACGGCGGCGGCCCACAGGTGCCAAGCGATGGCGTCGTGGTCGGGGCTGAACATGCTGTGCCGACGGGAGCACAGACGCGCAGGAAGGGGACGGCAACCTGCGGCGGGCGGGTATGGGCGCTGAGCCAGTTCACAAATGCGGTGGCGTTGCCGGGCTGGCCGTGCAGGAGGATATGACCGGCCGCGTCGTGCGATCCGCGAGCGCTTGGATGGCGGCGATGGGATCGGGGACCGGGAGAGTCGGCGGGGGCGCCGGACGGGGGGCGAGTGTCGCGCGCGCGATCATCTTAGGCGCCCTCCCCTGCCCTTGCGGGCGCGGGGTGCGCGCGGGCGGCGCTCGCGGCGAGCACAGGAGAACCGGGGATGAGCGAGAGCTGCGGCATGCGAGGGGTCTCGTGGTAGGTGTGAACGCTAATATAGTGTGAGTGCTCACACTATACAAGGATATGCGAGGAGCGTTATACGACGTTGCGCATAGGTGGCGCGACGCTATACTCGGCAGCATGGCGCTGCGTATACAGTTTCGCGAGCTGCTCCGCGAGCACGGGCTCACGCCGTACCATCTGGCCAAACGATCCGAGGGACGGATTACGCTGACGACGGCGTATCGGCTGGCCCGGCTCGACGGGCGGGTGCAGAGCTTTGACGCGGCTGTGTGCGATGCGCTGTGCGAGACGCTGGGGGTCGAGCCAGGGGCGCTGTTCGTGCGCGAGCCGGGGCCGGCGGTGAGAGGAGCTCGCAAGGCGGTGCGCCGAAGACGGCACAGTTAGCAGGTTGGGCTATCGATTGGACGCGCGGCGTTCCTCAGCCGCGCGGGGCCTCGCTCTCGCCGAGCCGACTGGATGGTGGGAGCGCGGACGAGCGGAGCCCCGATATGGCGAAGCGACGACGCGCGGGGGGGGCTCCGCCGCGCCGCGGATCCATCGGAATTCCGGCCTGCCGTCAGTCGGCCGCTTTACGGACCAGCAACGCGACTATCCGATCAATTTCGGAACCCGGCTTCACGAGGGTGCCCCGGTCGACCAACCGGCCTTCGTCGAAGGCCGTGAGAACCACACCTCGGTTGCGCATGCTCATCCGGTAGGACGGTTGGGGCGTGGGGTCTCGCACGAGCGCGCGATACTCGAGGCCACTCAATCCGACGTTGTAGAGGAAGCGTTGGTGCCGTTTGAAGCGGTCGATCTCATCATAGAAAGCAGCGGCGAACCGGAAACTAGTCGCGAGGACATCCTCGACGTCCCCGAGCGACACCACCATCGTATTGGCCAAACCCAGGCCGGGACTCCGCGGAGCCCGTCCGGTGACACCGGCGTCGATCACGATGCCGCCGTCCTCGGAGACCTCAAGGCGGACAGGCTGTCCTTCACCATGGCGTCCCCCGATATCGCTTTGCACGATCATCAGAGATCGGTCTTTCACAACGGCCTTCTTCGAGTACCGATAGCTCAGCAAGCGGACGGCGCTCCCATGCGCAACCGCGTACACACGGTCGAGAAATGCGGGCGATTCCAGCGTGACGGGGTCCACGACTTCGTCGTGACGCTCGGGTGAGAGCGCGTACCGCAACGTTGGCGTCGACGGGAACGGGCTCGGCGCTGCAAAGAGATGCGGAGCCAACATTTTCCTCACCGGTGACATCGGGACGCTCGACAGCACATGGCGAAGCCCCCGCTCAATCTCTCGAGTGAGATCCTCGGGCGTGCCAAAGACCCGTCGGAAAGTCCCGTCCACAAAGTCCGATAGGCGGGACGCGTACCGATCCGCATCGGCATCCCGCGAGACGTCTTGCAGGAACACGAGGACGGGGATGCGCCGCTCGCGCGCCCGATCGTATTCCTCTTCCACGACCAGTCGGCCCGAAGGCGTGGACCAGCCGCCACGCTGACCAACGATGGCGACGAAATAGTCACACGTGTCCACAGCGTCGAGGCACGCGTTTCGCGGAGAGTCGCTGAGCGACGGGAAATCCTCATTCACTAATACCGGCTCGGCGCCGGCCGCACTGATCCCCGCGCGTGCGGCCTCGCGGAAATTTCGAAAATCCTCGACCACGGAACTGACGAAAACACGCGGTCGCGATGGAGGGAGCGTTGTGACCTCTACAGGGTAAGGCCGAATGCTCGCGCGACGTCCGGTTGATCCCGAAGCATCCGCCCGCCCGTCGACTCCGTCATGTTACAGCGCTGCATCAAGCCCACAAGGTTGAGCGGTGCGAGCAGAAAGGGGCCGAACGGACCGCGGCTCGTTATCTGGGATAGCGTCTCCCGCGCATAGGGCAGCAGGATCACCGGGCCGTGCAAGCGCACAAACTCGGCGAACGGCACCGGCAGCTCTCCCGTTGCGCGAAAGGTCCCGGCCAGCGTGATCCGGGCCATGTCGTTTTGCTCCTTCGACGGATTCACACCAATCGTGATGATCACGTCGAAGACCATGGGTCCACTAGGACGCCAGTCCCAGCCGAAGGACACCTCGCGCCCGCCGCTCGGCAGCGAGTCGACCGCACCCTCTCCCAACGTGTAGCTCTGCGCGAGCGTATACACGCGCTCGAGCGCGTACCCGCCCCGCGCAGCAGGGACGGGAGCCGGCGGCGGCGCCGCTACGTGGGGGACCGTCACGATCCTACCGCCGGCAGCCGCGGTAGTGTCCGCGAGCGAAGAGAGGCTAGCATCTGCGCGATGTCATCCGTCGCGCTCTCGTCCACGAGTTGGAATTGCTCCAGGGCGTGCGCGTCGAAGTGGAACAGGCGATCTCGGTCCGGATCGGTCGACATCCAGATCATCGCGTCGTAGTAGGGTGCCTTCGACGCAACGGCCAACGTCGCCCACTGCCCAACGATGGCACACGACACATACTCGATGGCCTTCTGGAAGTGAAGGCACGTCGGCTCGTCGTACACCGCCAATGCCGTACACGCCGGCAGCGGCTGGCGTTCGCGCAGGGTGATCTCGAGCCC
>PLLD01000018.1 GCA_003141205.1 Gemmatimonadota bacterium | reverse complement strand
CGGGGATAGCTCCATCAACGCGTGCACAGGGGGCGCGTCGGCGAGGTCGGGGAGGTCGGGGAGGCGCAGCATGATGCCATCGTCGGTGGTCTGCAGCTGGATGTCGACGACGTCACCGAGAATGCGGCGCGCCCGGCGCGCTAGTGCCATCCCCCACGGGGCGTTGACTCGCCCCCCGAACGGCGAATGCACGATCACGCGCACCGCGTGCAGCTCATCCCGGAAATGCTCGACGACGAGCGTGCGATCGTCGGGCACGACACCGGTGGCCACCCGCTGCTCCGCGACGTACCGACGCATCGTGTGTAGACAGGCCGCGTCGCAGTGGTACCGTTCGGCCAGCGCCTCGGCGTCGATGTCCTCCGGAAGCGCGGCCAGCTCGCGACGGAGAGCGCCCACCCGACGCGCGAGCTCGTGGCTGCGGGAGAGGAACTCGCCGTGCCAGAAGGGCATGCGGGCCGGCGCGCCGGGCGCCGGGATCACGATGACGCGGTCGTGCTCGATGGTCGAGATGCGCCACGTCGCCGAGCCGAGCTGAAAGACGTCCCCCACACGCGACTCGTGGACGAACTCCTCGTCGAGCTCGCCCAGCCGAGTTCTGTCCGGCAGGTTGACCGTGTACAGCCCGCGGTCCGGGATCGTCCCGCCGGAGATGACGGCGGTGAGGCGGCTGCCGCGCAGCCCGGCAATGCGGCCCGTTCCGCGGTCCCAGGTCACCCGGGCCTGCAACTCCGCCGCGAGGTCGGCGGGGTATTTCCCCGCCACCATCGCCAGCGTCTCGTCGAATGCCGCGCGTGTGAGGCGGTGATACGGATACGCCCGCCGAGCGAGGGCGAACGCGGCGTCGGCCGTGGTCTCCTCGGCGGACGCGATGGCGACAAGGGATTGCGCGAGGACATCGAGCGCGTTCTGCGGCACGCGCGTCGGCTCGACCTCGCCCGCCGCCATCGCGCCCGCGATGACGACGCTCTCCATCAGGTCGTCGCGGAACGTCGGCACGAAAACGCCGCGACTCGAATCGCCGACCGAATGTCCCGCGCGTCCGATGCGCTGGAGCCCGTTCGCGACGCGCTTCGGACTCTGGATCTGGACCACGAGATCGACGGAGCCGATGTCGATCCCGAGCTCGAGTGAGCTCGTCGTCACGAGGGCGGGAAGGGACCCGGCCTTGAGTGCGCGTTCGAGCTCGAGGCGACGCTCGCGCGCCAGGGATCCATGATAGGGACGCGCGATCTCCTCGTCCGCCGCCTGGTTGACGCGGGCGGCGACCCTCTCGGATTGCGCCCGATTGTTGACGAACACGAGTGTGGTCCGCGCCGCCTTGATGAGACTGAGCACGAGCTCGATGACCGCCGGCCACACCGTCCCCCCGACGCGGGCGAGATCCGGGACCGGGGAGCGCACGGTGATCTCCATCGGCTTGATCGTGCCGCAATCGACGACGGTGACCGGGCGGAAGCGCGGCGGCGTGTCGGGACGCTCGCCGACCGCCACGTCGCAGCCGCCGAGGAAGCGGGCGATCTCATCGAGCGGCCGTTGCGTGGCGGAGAGGCCGATGCGCTGGGGGTGCGCCGCGGTCAGCGCGTCGAGGCGTTCGAGGGTCAGCGCCAGGTGCGCGCCGCGCTTCCCCCCGGCGAGCGCGTGAATCTCATCGACGATCACGACGCGGACGTCCGGAAAGATCGTCCGCCCGCGCTCGGTTGTGAGCAGGATGTTCAGGGATTCCGGGGTCGTGATCAGAATGTGCGGCGTCTGGCGCAGCATACGGGCGCGCGCCGAGCGCGACGTATCGCCCGTCCGAACGGCGACGCGAATATCGGGAAAGGGCTCGCCGGCTTGGGTGAAGCGTGCCGCCAGCTCGGCCAGTGGCCGCGTCAGATTGCGCTCGATGTCGTTCCCGAGCGCCTTGAGCGGGGAGATGTACAGGATCTGGACTGCGTTCGGCAGCGGGGCGCGCTGACCGTCGGTAATGAGGTCGTTGAGCTCCCAGAGAAACGCGGCGAACGTCTTGCCGGTGCCGGTCGGTGCGAGGATCAGCGTGTCGTCGCCGGACGCAATGGCGGGCCAGCCGTCGCGCTGTGGCGGAGTGGGCTCGCCGACCGTGGCGCGAAACCAGTCGCGCACGAGCGGATGAAAGGGGGCGAGCGGATCGCGCCGGCTCGTCGCTTGCATGCAGGAATGCTAACGGCGCGTGCCCGGCTGGTGATTCTGCGCCGCCTCGTGCCGCGCCGCGTCGAAACGAGCCCACGCCGGCGGCTATTTTCCCCCCGTGGACCCGACCATGCGCAGCAGCCGGCCGAATCATTCGGCGGACGCTGCCCTCGGCCATCGACACGGACGGCACCGATGCCGCGAATCACATCGATGATTCTGCTCCTGCTCACCGGCGCGTGCTCGCGGGAGCAGAAGAGCTCGAGCGGAGAGGGCGCGAGCACGCCATCGCACGGCTCGTGCCCCGCAGGCAGCAGTGGCCTCACGCTGCCGGCAGGATTTTGCGCGACGGTCTTCGCTGACCACCTGGGCCACGCACGCGATATCGTGGTCGCGTCGAACGGCGATGTCTTCGTCAATACGTGGGGCGGGAACAATTACCGGACCGCTCCGCCCCCCGCGGGATTTCTCGTCGCTCTTCGCGACACGAAACATTCCGGCTCGGCCGACACCATCGTTCGGTTCGGCCCGACGCCGGACAGGAGTGCGACGGGTGGAACCGGTATCGCCCTCTATGATGGCTATCTCTATGCGGAGGCCGGCAGCGATATCGTGCGCTATCGGCTGCCCGCCGGCGAGCTGCGGCCCGACACCACCAGTGAGACGGTCGTGTCCGGTCTCCCCATCACGGGGGATCATGCCATGCACCCCTTCGTGATCGACGGACGGGGCGCCCTCTACGTCGATGTAGGCTCGGCCACCAACTCCTGTCAGGTCGACAACCGCCAAGTCGCGTCGCCCGGTCAGAATCCGTGCACGGAGCTGGAGACCCGCGGCGGTATCTGGAAGTTCGACGCGAACACCACCGGTCAGAGCTTCTCGCCGGCACAGCGTTTCGTCACCGGACTCCGCAACGGAGTGGGAATCGCGATCGATCCCGCGGACGGAACCGTGTATGCTACCCAACACGGACGCGACCAGCTCGGCGACAATTTTCCGGCGCTGTATACCATGCAGCAGAGCGCGGAGCTGCCGGCGGAGGAGCTGGTTCACCTTGCCGCGGGCGCGGACTACGGTTGGCCCACCTGCTATTTCGACGGGGCGCAGAAAAAGCTGGTGCTCGCTCCGGAGTATGGTGGAGATGGCGGAAAGGCGGTCGGGGAATGTGCGAACAAGGCTCCGCCCGTGGCATTCTTTCCCGCACACTGGGCGCCCGACGGTCTCGTCTTTTATTCCGGCTCGATGTTTCCGGCGCGGTATCGCGGCGGGATCTTCATCGCCTTTCACGGCTCCTGGAACCGCATGGTGGGTCCGCAGGAGGGCTACAACCTCGTATTCCTTCCATTTGCGCAGGGACAGTCCGCCGCCACGTACGAGATCTTCGCGGACGGCTTCGCGGGCCCCGCGGTCGATCCCGTAAAGGCGGACCATCGCCCGGTCGGTCTCGCCGTCGCACCGGACGGCGCGCTCTTTGTCGCCGACGATCAAGGGGGTCGGATCTGGCGGATCGCCTATGGCGCCGGTCCCTCGTAATGCCCGGCGCGCGGGCGTCGCTCCCGCGTCTCCGACCTCGGTCCGATAGGTGACTGCAGACCCGCCGCGACGCCGCAGCGCGTCACCCGACATCGGCCCCGGCACGGCGCTGCGATTTGTGGTGCTGCTGGGATTTCTGAGCCTGTTCGGCGACATGACGTACGAAGGGGCGCGAAGCGTGACCGGCCCGTTCATGGCCACGCTCGGTGCGAGCGCCGTCATCGTCGGCACGGTCAGCGGACTCGGAGAGCTCGCTGGTTACGTGCTCCGGCTCGTCTCGGGGTACGTGACGGATCGCAGTCAGCGCTACTGGACCGCCGTCTTCATCGGCTACGGCATCAACTTGTTCTCCGTTCCGTTGCTCGCCTTCGCGGGGCACTGGCAGATCGCGGCGTTTCTCATCGTCATCGAGCGCACCGGGCGCGCGATTCGGAAGCCTGCAGGCGATGCCATGCTCGCGCATGCCGCGTCGGCCATGGGTCGTGGGTGGGGCTTCGGTCTCCGCGAGGCGATGGATCAGACGGGCGCGGTCATCGGTCCGCTCATCGTCGCGCTGGTTCTGGCGCGCCACGCCGGCTACCACCGGGCGTTCGCGTTGCTCGGGATCCCGGCCGCGCTCGCGTTGGGCGTCCTCCTCCTCGGGCAGCGCCTCTATCCCCACCCGCAGAACCTGGAAGTCAGGCGCGCAGCGACGCCCGCGCCGCGCCATCTGCCTGACGCCTTTTGGATCTATGTTGCCGCGGGCATCGCGATCGCGTTGGGGACGGTGGACTTTCCGCTCGCGGCCTATCACTTCGCGCGTGCGGGCGTCGTTCCGGCGGTAGAGGTGCCCCTGTTGTACGCGCTGGCCATGGTCGCGTCCGCCGTCAGCGCTCCGCTCGTCGGCCGCCTGTACGATCGCCTCGGGCTCGGCGTGGTCGCGGGCGCGGCGCTCGTCCCGGCGGCGGCGACTCCGCTCCTCTTCCTCGGCGACGCCCGACTCGTCGCGGCCGGCGTCGCGCTATGGGGCGTGGGGATGGGTGTGCAGGACGCCACGATGCGCTCGGCCATCGGTGACATCGTGCACGCCGATCACCGGGCGCGGGCCTACGGAATCTTCGACGCCGCCTTCGGTATCGCGTGGTTCGCGGGCAGCGCGCTCATGGGCGCGCTGTATGGGCGCGCTCCCGGTGCGCTCGTCGCGTTTTCCGTGAGCGCTCAGTTGGCGGCGGTCGTATGCCTGAGTTTTGCGAAGATCTCCGAGAAGCCCAGCCGCCGGTAACCGGCCGGCGGTTCGAACAGGGCCGCTGGCTGCGGGCCTTCCTGGATGTCGTGCAGCTCGACCCCGCCCGAGTGGCTCGTCGATTTCACGATGAGGTGTAACCGGTCATCGATCCACACGGTTCCGCTGTCACTGGCCCCCTTTTCGGCGACAGTCCACTTCTGAGCCGGACGTCCGTTGACGCTCTCGGATCCTTGATGGTGGCAGACCAAATGCGGCGTCGAGTCCGACGAGTGTGCGTGCACGGCGACGCCGACAGGCCACATGCTGACGTTCTCGACGGTCGAATTCCAGTCGATGCACGGGTCGTCGGCGTGCATCGGGTGCAGGAACCGCATCAGGGGCACGGTGCCCCGAGCGAGCAGGGAGGTGAACATCCCGGCATCGATGTAGCTGCGATCCTTCAGGCTGATGATGAGAGTCGTTCGGCGCGCGGGATCGAAGACGATCGCCGCTCGGTCCAGCGGATCGCCCATCTCCAGGCGGATCCGCCCCTCTCCCACATAGATCCGCGCTGGCGGCTTGGCCGGCTCCTTTTGTGGGACGATCTCGGCGGAAAAGGGCGGACCCGTCCATTCGGTCGCGGGGAGGCCACCGTCCCCGAAGCAGTGCGTGAGAACGGGCGCAACGATCACCGCCATCGCCCCCATACCGCGCATCGATCGCACGTTCTCAGCCGCCGCGGCGCCGACGCGCCGTGGGTTGCCCGATGCGCGCGAGATCGTTCGGCCGCTGCATTCCTTCCTTCCACAGGTCGCCGACCGCGCGGAGCCGCTCGGGGAGCGACTCGATCGTAAAGTCTCCCGGAGTGAGCGACTTCGTCAGCTCGCTCCACGCGAGCGGGGTCGACGTTTGCGCGCGGGGGACCGCACGCGCGGCGTAGACACCCGCGACGGTTTTCCCTCGAATATTCTGCAGATAGTCGACGTACACCTGCGCCGCTCCGCGGCTCCCGACGCCACGCGTCGTCGTTGCTACCGTGGGATGCCGCTCCGCGACCGTCGTGGCGATGAGCTCGGCGGCAAGGCGTGCCGATTCTTCGCTCGTGCCGCGCGACAAGGGGATGACGATATGGATGCCGCTCGCGCCGGACGTCTTCGGGACGGCGTGAAGGCCGAGCTCGGCGAGCACCTCCTTCACCCAGCGCGCTACCTCGACCACGCGTGCGAACGTCGCCTTATCCCCCGGATCGAGATCGATGATCGTGTAGTCCGGTGTGTGAATCGATCCGACGCGCGCATGCCACGGATCGACCGAGATGGCCCCGAGTTGTACGGTGTACAGCAGCGTCATCAGATCGCCGCCGATCAGATGCCGGACGCCATCGCCCAGCTCCGGAATCGTCTCGGCGCGCACCCCGGACGGCGGATCGTCCGGCGCTTTCTGCTGATAGAAGGCCTTTCCCGCAATGCCATTGGGGAATCGCTTGAGAACGAGGGGACGGTCGCGAATGGCGGGGAGCAGAAAGGGTGCGACGGTCGCGTAGTAGCGTAGGAGATCCCCCTTGGTGTAGGCGCGAGTCCGCGTCGTGCGGGGGAAGAACACCTTCGTCAGATTGGACACCTCGAGCGAGAGACCGCCGCCGAGCGCCAGGGTGCCCGCGCCGCCCGCATCGTGTTCGATCGTCTCGAGCTGGCGCACCACGTCTGTCGCAGTGGCTCGCGCAGGCGCGTTGGCGCTGCGCTGCTTGACCGGTCGTCCGGCGGCGATCTCGTCCATCGTCCGACCGCTCACGACCGATGTCAGTGCATCGGCAACAAGATCGGTCGCCGGATCCGCGACCTCGTCACGATGCTTGATGAGCAGCCATTGCGGCTTGGCGGCGTCCTCGCGCCGCGTGCGCACCAGGACCCACGAGCCACGCAGCCGTTCTCCATGAAAAATGATCTTGAGGTCGCCACGGGCGTATCCCGCGCGAACCGCCGCTGACGGATCCCCCTCCGCGGCGACGGGCTCGTACGTCCCGCGGTCCCAGATCATGACGGTCCCGCCGCCGTATTCACCGGCCGGGATCGTGCCTTCGAATTGGTTGTACTCGATCGGGTGATCCTCGACCTCCACGGCGAGCCGCCGCACGCCCGGATCGAGGCTTGGCCCCTTGGGCACGGCCCAGCTTTTCATGACGCCGTCGAGCTCGAGCCGAAAATCGAAGTGCAGATGGCTGGCCGCGTGCTTCTGAACCACGAAGTGGAGCGGGCCCTGCTGTTGGGCCTTCCGTCCCGCTTTCTTGGCAGCGGGTTTCTTGCCAGCGGGCTCAGGAGTGGCTGAGAAGTCGCGCTTGGCGTTGTAGCGAGCGAGGCTCGTCGTCCGCCCTGCTTTTTTGCGAGTCGGCATGTCAGGTCTCAGTGGTGCAATCTATGCGCCGGAAAGCTGTATCGCTTCGGCACGGCAAATGCAATATGCGGGTCCCAGGTGGGTCATACTTACTCGTAGGAGGTACGACCATGTTCTGGGGCATTGCACTCGTGCTCTTCGTGATGTGGATCTTCGGCTTCGGCGTGTTTCACGTTGCTGGCGCCTTCATCCACATTCTGCTGGTGCTGGCGCTGATTTCCATCGTCTGCCACTTCATTATGGGTCGGCGATCGACGGTGTAGTTGCAGAGCAGCGCCGTTCCACGGATCAGCGCGGTCGCCTCGGATGACGTGAGAGCGGCCGCGCTTCGTGCATCGGCGCGCGTGGCCGACGAGGGAATGGAGCGGGCAATACGGGCAGGCGCCTAATAGTTGCGCCGCGGTACGCTCGGAGCGGTTCGCTCAATTGGCTCTTGCCTGCGCGCCGACCAGTTCCCATTATGCCGCCACGATGGCGACACGTCGTTCGGTATCCCTTGGCGCAGTCCCGGCCGATCCCCAGCCATCATCGGTCCCGGTACCGGATAGTGGGGAAGAGACGTTGTGGCTCGTGCGCATCCGATCCGGGGACGAAAGCGCTTTCGCCGCGCTCTTTCGCGCCTATTACGCTCCGCTGTGTACATACGCCGCCGCATACGTCGGCGGCATCGATAGCGCGGAAGAGATCGTGCAGGAGGTGCTGCTGGCGGTCTGGGATTTGCGGCGCCGTCTCCGGCTGACGACGAGCCTGCGCCAGTATCTCTATGGCGCAGTCCGTAACAGGGCGGTGTCGCACACGCGGCGTGCGGGGAGCGACCGCCGCCTGCGG
>PLLD01000119.1 GCA_003141205.1 Gemmatimonadota bacterium | reverse complement strand
GGTGGCTCGTAGATCGGTGGCTCTGTGGTCGGTGGGTTGTAGGGTTGGGGGCGTGATGTGGGGCCGTGGCGGGGACGTGTTTCCGATCGCCCTCGGCGGCATCCTTGTCTCCGCGTGTGCCGCGCTGGCAGCGGCAGGGCAGGCGCCGGCGGAATCTCCGGTCCCTCCCTTTGCGGTGAGCAAGCTCGCGGACGGTGTCTACGCGGTTCCGGGCGATACGGGGCGAGGGTCCGAGGGGCGCCCGAACGCGGGCTTCATCGTCACGCACGATGGTGTCGCCGTGGTCGACGCCGAGGCGAGCCCGCTGCAGGGGAAGCGGCTGTTGGCGGCGGTCCGTACGGTGACGCCCGCGCCGATCAAGTGGCTCATCCTCACGCATCATCATCCCGACCACATGTTCGGCGCGATCGTCTTCAAGCGGCAGGGCGCCGCGATCATCGCGCATCCGGACCGGACCTTTCTCGCCCGCGAGAACGGGGACGAGGGCCTGGTCGCGGACTGGGATCGCGTGATGGGCTTGCACGAGCTGCAGGGCTTTGCGTTCGCCGACACCCCGACGATTCCGGTGCCGCATGACACGACGCTCGTCCTCGGCGGACGCCGGGTCGTGCTGTATCACCCTGCGGGGGCCGCCCACACGCCGGGCGACCTCGCCATCTGGCTGCCGGCCGAGCGTGTCCTGTTCGCCGGCGATCTCCTGATCGAGGACGGCGTCGCGATGGTCGTGGACGGCAATTCCGGTGTCCTCCTCGCGGCCATCGCCCATCTCGACAGTCTTGGCGCGCGCGTCGTCGTCCCCGGGCACGGGCGGATCGCGCCCGACCCGCGCGCTCAGATGGTGTTGACCCGGGTGTATTTCGATTCGTTGCGGGCGAGTATGCGGCGCGCGGTCGAGCGCGGGCTCCCGATGGCGCACGTACTGGGCGCGCTCCCTCCACCCGACAGCGGGCGGCCCATTTCGCTCGCGTCCCGCAAGCAGCGGAACGCGGAGCGGGTGTACCTGGAGATGGAGCGCCAGGTGATGGGGGCGTCGCCCTAACGACCGCAGGCGCGGCTACGCGCCGCCACCACGAAACGCTGCGGGAACGCCCCGTGTTTCCGTAGGATACCTTGCCCAACCATGTGGATCGTTCGACTCGCACTGCGCCGGCCGTACACCTTCGTCGTCGCCGCGCTCCTCATCCTCATATTCGGGATCGTCACCCTTCGGCGTACGCCGACGGACATCTTCCCGAGCATCAACATCCCGGTTGTCAGCGTCGTCTGGCAATACAACGGGACGGCGCCGATCGACATGGAGCGCCGCATGGTGTCCGTGTTCGAGCGCGCGTCGACGACGACCGTCAACAACATCGAGCACATCGAGTCGCAGTCGTTCTACGGTGTCGGGGTGGTACGGTTGTATTTCCAGCCCGACGCCAACATCGGGATCGCCGTCGCCCAGGTCACGGCCATCGCGCAGACGATCCTCAAGGCGCTCCCGCTCGGCACGACCCCCCCACTCATCGTGCAGTACAGCGCGACCAATGTCCCGATCCTCCAGATCGGGATGAGCAGCCCGACATTGTCCGAGCAGGAAATGTTCGACCTCGCCAACAACTTCATGCGGACCCGGCTCGCGACCGTTCAGGGGGCGCAGATCCCATACCCTTACGGGGGGCGGATCCGGCAGATCATGGTCGACCTCGATCCGGACGCGCTGCGGGCGAAGGGGATTTCCCCATTCGACGTCGTGAGCGCGATCAACGCGCAAAATCTCCTCCTGCCCGCGGGCACGGCGAAGATCGGATTGCGCGAGTACGAGATCGGCCTCAACGGGAGCCCGGAGTTTCTCGATCAGCTCAACGACATCCCGATTCGCCAGCTCAACGGCGCGACGATCTACATCCACGACGTCGCCCACGTGCACGACGGGTACGCCGTGCAGACCAACGTGGTGCGCCAGAACGGCACGCGCGGCGTCCTGGTCACGATCCTCAAGGCGGGGCGGGCATCGACGCTCGACATCGTCGACCGCGTCAAAGCGACGATCCCGCAGATCGCCGCCTCGCTCCCGAAGTCGTTGCACCTCAACTACGTCATCGATCAGTCCATCTTCGTCCGCGCGGCGCTGAACGGCGTGTTGCGCGAGGCGGCGATCGCCGCGGTCCTTACGGCGCTCATGATCCTGCTGTTCCTCGGGAGCTGGCGGAGCACGGTCGCGGTCACGACCTCCATTCCCCTCGCGATTTTGTGCTCCGTCATCTGCCTGGGGATGCTCGGGCAGACGATGAACGTCATGACGCTGGGCGGCCTCGCGCTCGCGGTCGGGATTCTCGTCGACGACGCCACGGTCGAGATCGAGAACATCCACCGCAATCTCGGGCAGCGCAAAGAGCTGACGCAGGCGATTCTCGATGGCGCGCAACAGATCGCGGCTCCCGCCTTCGTCTCCACCCTCTCGATCTGCATCGTCTTCGTGCCGATCTTCTTTCTGGGCGGGATCGCCGGGTCCCTGTTCGCGCCGCTCGCGATGGCGGTCATCTTCGCGATGCTCGCCTCCTATCTGTTGTCGCGTACCGTGGTGCCGACGATCGTGCAGTACCTGCTGCCCGCGGAGGCGCATCTCTATCAGGAAGGGGGCGCGGAGGGGCACGCGCAGGGGAGCGGGCCTCTCTGGGCGGCGTTCCACGTCGTGAACACGCGGTTCGAGCGCATCCGGGCCCGCTATCACGGTCTGCTCGAGCGCGCGCTCGCGCACACGCGCATCACCACGCTTGCCGCCGCGGGCTTCTGCGCTCTCTCGCTCTGCCTGTTCCCCTTCATCGGAGAGGACTTCTTCCCGAAGGTCGACGCCGGGCAACTCCGGCTGCACGTCCGTGCGCCCGCCGGGACGCGCATCGAGGAGACCGAGCAGCTCGTGGCGCAGGTCGAGCGGACGGTGCGATCGGTGATCGCGCCCCGCGATCTCTCCGTCATCGTGGACAACATCGGGCTGCCGTATAGCGGGATGAACCTGTCCCTGACCGATAGCCCGACGACCAGCGCCGCGGACGCCGAGGTCCAGATATCGCTGAAGCCGGATCACCGGATCTCGACAGCGGAGTACACGAAGCGGCTGCGGCGGGTTCTGCACGAGAGCTACGTGGGCGCCGAGTTTTCCTTTGGCGCCGCGGACATCGTGAGCCAGATCCTGAACTTCGGGCTGCCGGCCCCGATCGACGTGCAGGTCGTCGGCACGGATCCGCACAACTACGAGATCGCGCGCGACATCGCGCGCCGGATGACCGGGATCCGCGGCGCGGCGGATGTGCGCGTCCAGCAGGTCGTGCATGGTCCGCAGCTCACCTACGCGATCGATCGGACGCGCGCGTCCCAGCTGGGGCTGACGCAGCAGACTGTGGTGAACAACGTTCTGACGTCACTCAGCTCCTCGAGCCAGACGTCCCCCAATTTCTGGGTCAGCCCACAGAACGGCGTCGCGTACCCGCTCGTCGTGCAGACTCCCCAGTCCCAGCTCACGACGCTCGACCAGCTGAGCGCGACGCCACTGTCGCTGGCCGGAGCGGACGCCGGCGCCTCCACGGATATCAATGCCCCGTCGCGGGCGGTGCCGACCGCCAGCGCGCCGGCATCCCAGCTGTTGCGCAACATCGCGACCGAGGGGCGGGGCACGACGCCGGTCGTCATCAGCCATTTCAACGTCCAGCCGGTCTTTGACGTGTATGCGGACATCCAGGGGATCGACCTGGGGAGCGTGGCGAACGGCGTGGATCGCGTCGT
Organism: Gemmatimonadota bacterium; assembly: GCA_003141205.1. Classification (GTDB taxonomy): domain Bacteria; phylum Gemmatimonadota; class Gemmatimonadetes; order Gemmatimonadales; family Gemmatimonadaceae; genus FEN-1251. The sequence continues at coordinate 1,643 of PLLD01000119.1, read as the reverse complement.
GCGCGCCGTCACGCCGACGCTGCCGCGCGGCACGCTGATCGTCAGCCGGGGCCAGGTTCTCAGCATGCGGCAATCCTTTGCCGGTCTGCTGTCCGGCCTCGCCTTCGCGATCGTTCTGGTCTATTTCCTCATGGTCGTCAACTTCCAGTCGTGGGCGGATCCTTTCATCATCATCATGGCGCTCCCCGGGGCGCTGTCGGGAATCCTGTGGGCGCTCTTCTCCACGCATACGACGTTCAGCGTGCCGTCGATGATGGGCGCGATTATGGCGGTCGGCGTCGCCACGGCGAACAGTATCCTGGTCGTCGTCTTCGCGAACGACCGGCGGCACGAGGGACGATCTCCGGTCGAGGCCGCTCTGGACGCGGGGGTCACGCGGCTGCGCCCCGTCATCATGACCGCGCTCGCGATGATCATCGGTATGCTCCCCATGGCGCTGGGACTCGGCGAGGGTGGGGAGCAGAACGCGCCGCTGGGGCGCGCGGTGATCGGCGGCTTGATTCTGGCGACATTTTTCACGCTCTTCTTCGTCCCGGTCGTCTATAGCATGGTGCACGGGCGAGCGCAGGCGAGGGCCCAATGAAGACATTGATCGGCGTGGTGGTGCTCGCCTTTGCGGGTTTGTTGCTCGTGGGGATCGTGCCGCGCATTCGTGAATCGCGCGAGCTCGCGGCGGAAGGGAATGCGGCGCACGTCGCTCCGTCCGTGTCGGTCGTCATGGTTCATCGTGGCGCGCCGACGACGGACTTGCTGCTCCCGGGCACGCTCGAAGCGCTGCACGAGGCGTCGATCTACGCGCGCACGACGGGCTACGTGAAGACGTGGTCCTCCGACATCGGATCGCACGTCCGTGCCGGACAGGTGCTGGCGGAGATCGAGGCGCCGGAGCTGGATCAGCAGATCGAGCAGGCGCGCGCCGGACTGGGGCAGCTGCGCGCCGACTCGACGCTCGCCAAGGCGAACCTCGACCGGTGGCAGTCCCTCTTCACGACGGATGTGGTGACAAAGGAGGAGCTGGAGACGCACCAGGCGGTGTACGACGATGCCCGGGCGAATCTCGGCGCGGGCGTCGCGAACTATCGGCGGCTGCGCGAGCTGCAGCGGTACGAGCACGTGACGGCGCCGTTCGCGGGGGTCGTGACCTCGCGCGGGCTCGACGTCGGGATGCTCGTCAGCGACGGTGCGACGATGGGGGCAGGCGGCGCCGCATCGGCGCGCCCGCTCTTCAGCGTGGCCGGGACGGACACGGTGCGGATCTACGTCAACGTGCCGGAGGACGTCTTGCCGCTCGTGCACCAGGGCGTCGAGGCGGACGTACTGGTACAGGGGGTTCCGGGGCGCGTCTTCCATGGAACGGTGACGCGGACGGCGGGGGCCCTCGATGCGGCGTCTCGGACGCAGCTGACGGAGGTGCAAGTGGCCAATCCCGGGGGTGCATTACTCCCCGGGATGTACGCCCAGGTGCGTTTCCTGGTCCAGCGCGAACATCCGCCCGTCACCATACCGGCGAACACGCTCGTAATGCGAGCCGAAGGGCCCCAGGTGATGATCGTCGCCCCCGACCATACGGTGCACTATCAGAAAGTCGAGCTCGGGCGCGACTTCGGGAACACGATCGAGGTGACGTCGGGGCTCGCCGACAG
>PLLD01000261.1 GCA_003141205.1 Gemmatimonadota bacterium | reverse complement strand
CGCGTGCACTCGACCAGCCGCATCTCGTCTCCCTGGCCGACGCGGCGCGGGAGCTCGGGCTCGAGCCGTTGATCGAGATCCGGGATGCGCCGGAGCTGGCGCGCGCGCTCGCGGCGGGAGCGCGGGTGATCGGCGTCAATAGCCGTGATCTCGAGACCCTGGTCGTGGATGCCGGGACGATCGCGCGAGTGGTCCCGGCGATTCCGCCGGCCGTGATCGCCGTGGCCGAGAGCGGGATGCGCGATGCGGCGGACGTGGAGCGGGCCGCGGCGGCGGGCGCGGACGCCGTCCTCGTCGGGTCGGCGTTTTCGGCCGCGCGGGATCCCACGCGCGCGGTGGCCGCGCTGACGGGGATCCCGCGCCTCGGCCGGGCGGGCTGATGCGGACCGCGATCAAGTTTTGCGGCCTGACGCGTCCGGAGGACGTGGCGTATGCGGCGGAGCTGGGCGCTGCCTACGTGGGCGTGATCTTCGCCGGCGGTCCGCGGACGCGTACGGTCGACCAGGCAGCGGCCTTGTTCGGTGTGCGCGCGCGTGCCGGTGAGCCCGAGCGTGTCGGTGTGTTCGGCCGGGTCGCGTCAGCCGAGATCGCGCGGACGGCTGCGGCCGCGGCGCTCGATGTCGTGCAATTGCACGCCGCCGATGCCGCCGCGACCGTGGCCGAGGTCCGCAGTGCGACGACGTGCACGGTGTGGGCCGTCGTGCGTGCGGACGGTGCGGGGATCCCGCGGGGCGCGATGGAGGTCGCCGCTGTCGCCGACGGCGTCGTGCTGGACGCATTCGTTCCCGGCCGGCTGGGCGGCACGGGGGTCGCGCTCCCGTGGGACGCGCTCGCGGAGAGCATGCCATCGTGGCGGCGCGAGGACGTCCCCCTCGTCCTGGCGGGCGGCCTGACGCCGGATAACGTCGATCGCGCGATCGCGGCCCTGCACCCGGACGTGGTCGACGTCTCGTCCGGGGTCGAGAGCGCCCCGGGGATCAAGGACCACGCGCGCATGCGGGCCTTCGCGGAGGCCGTGGCGGACGCCGTGGCGAACGCCCGATGAGCACGCTGGCGACGCACGACAGGTTCGGCGCGTTCGGAGGGCGCTACGTCCCCGAGACCCTCATTCCCGCCCTCGAGGAGCTCGATGCGGCGCTGGCCGATGCCATGGCGGACCCCGAATTCCGCTCGGAGCTCGACGATCTCCTGGAGCACTATGTGGGGCGGCCGTCCCCTCTCAGCACGGCGCCGCGATTCTCCGACCTCGTGGGGGCGACAGTCTATCTCAAGCGCGAGGATCTAAACCATACGGGCGCCCATAAGATCAACAACACCGTCGGTCAGGTGCTCCTCGCGCGGCGGATGGGCAAGCGCCGGATCATTGCCGAGACCGGGGCGGGGCAGCACGGCGTGGCGACGGCCACGGTGTGTGCCCGATTCGGGCTGGAATGCGTCGTGTATATGGGCGCGGAAGACATGCGCCGGCAGGAGCTGAACGTGTTCCGTATGCGGCTGATGGGGGCGTCGGTGGTCCCCGTCTCGAGCGGCACCCGTACGCTGAAGGATGCGACGACGGAAGCCATTCGGGACTGGGTCACCAATGTTACCGACAGCCATTACATCATTGGTTCAGTCGTCGGACCCGCTCCCTATCCTCATATGGTTCGTGCCTTTCAATCGGTGATCGGCAGGGAAGCCCGCGCTCAGGTCCTGAAGCGCGCGGGCCGGCTGCCGCGCACGGTGGTCGCGTGCGTCGGCGGCGGATCGAACGCCATAGGGATCTTTGCCGGGTTTGTCGATGCCGCGGATGTCGAGCTGGTCGGCGTCGAGGCGGCCGGGGACGGGCTCGATACGGACCGGCATTCCGCATCGCTGGCGCGCGGCACTCCGGGCGTGCTGCATGGATCGTACAGCTACCTCCTCCAGGATGCCGCCGGACAGGTGCATCCCGCGCACTCGATATCCGCGGGGCTCGACTATCCCGGCGTGGGACCCGAGCACTCCTTCCTCAAGGATTCGGGTCGCGCCCGCTACGTCTCCGTCACCGACGCCGCGGCGCTCGAGGGGTTCGCCCTCCTGAGCCGCCTCGAGGGGATCATCCCGGCGCTCGAGACGGCGCACGCGGTCGCGTGGGTGGCCTCGCAGGCCGGACGGTGGCGACGGGATGAGCCGGTGCTGATCTGCGTCAGCGGACGCGGAGACAAGGACGTGGCGCAGGTGAGTGCGCTCGCCAAGGCGCGCGAGATGTCCCGATCGTGCCCGCCGCATTGATGGATGCGGAGGCGGTCGAGGCGCTGCCGTTCCCCAGCGCGCCCATCGAGGAGATGTTGCGTCTCCTCGCCAAGGGCGTGCGCGCGCATCAGCTCTACCTGCACAACAACCCGACCTATTTGCGCGCGATCGAGCTGCTGCGTACGTCCTTCGCCCCTATCTGGGAGAACACCGACGCGTTTACGCTGACCGTCACCGACTCGGTGTTCGTGTGGGAGGGGGTGCCGGTCCACCAGGAGCACGGGGGGGACGCGACCGATAGTATCCCGTGGACGTTCTACAAGGATGGGGTGCGCGAGCTCCAGTTCCAGAAGGGGTTCGAGGACGCGGACCTGATACCGCTGCTCAACGTGATTCAGCGCGCGCGCCGCAATGGTCCCGAGGGGGACGACCTCCTCGTCATGCTCTGGGAGCAGGAGCTGCACCACCTCCGGTATCGCTACGTGGACGTCGCACTCGACGCGCCGATGGCGGCGGGGGATTTTCAGGCGCACTTCGAGCCGCACGTCGTCGAGCCACCCGGACCGAATGACACGGACGTCGTTGAAGAGGTGATCGCCGCATCGGTTCCCGGCGTCGTCAACCTCGAAGACTACGATGCCACGCTGCACTTCCTGGACGACAAGGAGGTCGCGTACCTCAAGAACGAGGTCGAGCAGGCGTACGCGGGCGATCTGCGACAGAACGTCGTCTCCATCCTGCTGGATATCTTCGAGTCGCAGGTGGACCCGCAGGTGCGCGACGAGATCGCGCACATCCTGGAAAACATGATGCTGCACTTCCTCTCGGCGGCGCAGTTCCGGGCGGTCGCCTACATCCTGCGGGAGTCGCAGGTCGCCGCCGGGCGGGCGCAGGAGATCACGCCGGAGCAGCGGGATCGGCTGGCGCGCGTCCCGGATCGGCTCAGTGAGCCGGAAGCGCTGTCGCAGCTGCTGCAATCGCTGGACGAGTCGCACGACCTTCCCCCGCAGGATGACCTGACGGCGCTGTTCGGCGAGCTGCGCCCGTCCGCGCTCGCCACCGTTTTCTCATGGTCGGCGCGCATCCAGGATCCCCGCCTTCGGACGCTTCTGCAGACGGCGGCGGATCGCCTGGTCGCGGGCAACAGCGCCGAGCTCGCCCGCCTCGTCTCCCATGCGGATCGCGAGGTCGCGATCGAGGCGATGCGGCACGCGGGATCGCTCGGCAACGCGGGCGCCGTACCGCACCTCGCGAAGCGGACATTGGATGCGGACGCCGGTATTCGCCGGGCCGCGGTCCAAGCGTTGTCGGAGATCGGGTCCGCCGGCGCGCTGCAGGCGCTGGAGCGCGCGCTCGAGGACGGCGATCGCGACGTCCGCATCGCCGTGGCGCGCACGCTGACCGCGCGCGTCTATCGTCCCGCGCTCCCCAAGGCGGAAGCGGCCGTCACCGGCAAATCGCTCCGCGGTGCCGATCTGTCGGAGAAGATGGCCTTCTTCGAGCTGTTCGGCACTCTCTGCGGCGACCGCGGGGTGCCGGTGCTCAACCAGATTCTGAACCACCGGGATCTGCTCCGCCGTCACGCGGATGCGGAGATGCGCGCGTGTGCCGCGGTCGCGCTCGGGCGCGTCAACACCGATGCCGCGCGGGCCGCGCTGGACAAGGCGGCCGCCGAAAAGGACGTCGTCGTACGCACCGCCGTGAACAAGGCCCTCCGCTCGCGGGCGACAACCCCGGAACGGCCCGCGTGAGCGATTCCGCGGCAGCGCCACTGAAGCTCCCCGCCGTACCCCGCTCGGCCGACCCGCCGAGCCCCGCGGTGGCGGCAGCGGCCGCTCGCGCCGACACGAACCGGCCCACACCCGGCGCCGCGCGCGATGCGGTCACCGGGGCCGACCGGCCGGACGCGACGCGCAATCCGCACCGCAACGAATCGGGCACCGATGCCATCGTGCGCAAGGCGGGGCGGGCGTTCATCCAGGGGTTCTACGCCGCCGTGCGCGCCATCCGGCTCTATCCCGTCGAGAACGTCGCCGTTCAACGAGCGCTGCAGGACCTCACGGCCACGACCGGCGACCTGCTGCGCGCGGAAGGGGAGCTCGAATTCCGCACGAGCGGCGAGTTCATCTTCATCAACGCGACCCGGCTCCGGCTCGACATCGACAACTACACCAGCTTCAGTCATCTGCTCTCGCTCTTCCGGGCGTGCGGGATCGGCGCCCTTCGCGTGCACGCCCCGGCGGAGCCGCGCGACTGGCTCGTGCTGATCTCCCAGCTCCTGGCTCTGTCCGCCGGCAGCGGGGACCCCGAGGAGCGGTACTTTCAGCTGCAGGGAAAGCTCGAGCAGGCCAAGGTGTCCGCCTTCGAGGCCGCGCCCCCCGCGGCGCAGGATGACGGCGAGAGCGAGCGCGAGCAGATCAAGGAGGCGGCCAAGCGCACGTATGCGCAATCGGTGGCCGTCACGAAGGAAGTCATGGCCTCGGTGCGCCTCGGCCGCGCCCTCAACGTCAAGAAGCTCAAGCGCGTCGTGCAGGGAATCGTCGACCAGATCCTGAACGAGGAAACCTCGCTCATGGGCCTCACGACGCTGCGCGACTACGATGAATACACCTTCACGCACAGCGTGAACGTCTGCATCTTCTCGGTGGCCCTCGGCCGCCGGCTGGGGCTCACGAAGTTGCAGCTGTACGATCTCGGCCTCGCCGCGCTCTTCCACGACATCGGGAAATCGCGCGTTCCGGTCGATATTCTGAACAAGTCCGATGGACTCTCCGAATCCGAATGGCGCGCCATTTCGATGCACCCCTGGCAGGGAGTGCTGACGTTGTTCCAGGTGCGTGGGGTGCAGGACCTCCCTTTCCGATCGATGGTCGTGGCCTACGAGCACCACATGAAAACCGATCTCCTGGGCTACCCCCGTCCCGTCCGCCCACGCACGCTCGGTATCTACAGCAAGATCGTGTCGGTCGCCGACGGGTTCGACGCGGCGACGTCACGCCGCGCGTACTGTACCGATCCGATGTCGCCGGCGGCGGCCCTCAAGGAGATGCGCGACAATCCGAAGCGCGGCATGGACATGGTGGTGGTCAAGGGATTCATCAATCTCCTCGGCATCTATCCGGTCGGCACGCTGGTAGTGCTCGATACGTTCGAGCTCGCGATCGTGCATTCCGCCAACCCCAATCCCACCATGCTGTCGCGCCCCGTCGTTCGTATCGTGAGCGACCAGAAGGGAAACATTCTCTTTCCGGGAGAGCTCGCCAATCTGGCCGAGCAGACACCGGCCGGGGTGTACGAGCGCACGATCATCAAGACCGCCGACCCGGATCGCTACGGGATCCGGGTGTCCGACTACTTCGTCTAGTCGTGCGTCTCGGCCGGCAGTTTGCCGCGCTGCGCGCGCGGGGGGCCCGCGCGCTCGTCTGCTACGTCACGGCCGGCTTTCCCGACGAGGAGCAGAGCGTCGCCGTGCTCCAGGGGCTCGCTGCCGCCGGCGCCGATGTCATCGAGGTCGGCGTCCCCTTCTCGGATCCGCTCGCCGATGGCCCCGTGATCCAGGGCAGCTCGCAGCGCGCGCTCGATCAGGGGATGACGTTCGACCGCACGCTGGCACTCATCACGCGCGCGCGACCCACGATCCCGGTCGTCCTCTTCTCCTATCTCAATCCGATACTGGCCGCGGGACCCGACGCACTCACGCGGGCCGCGGCCGCGGGCGCGACCGGGATCATCATCACGGACTTGCCCGTCGGCGCCGATCCGGCGCGGGAAGAGTGGCTGGGCGCCAGCTCCCTGGATTTCGTTCGCCTCGTGGCGCCTACGACACCCACCGACCGGATGGCGGAGATCGCGCGGCACGGCCGCGGCTTCGTGTATCTCATCAGTCGTCTCGGAGTGACGGGCGCACGAGCGGATC
>PLLD01000152.1 GCA_003141205.1 Gemmatimonadota bacterium | reverse complement strand
GTGGGCTCGAACCGGTATTCACGAATCGGCGGGTACCGACGGGTGGGCTGCGCGCGCTCTCGCGAGTCGATCCGCCCTGGTCGCGAGCCGGTGGAGTCCGGCGCGTCGTTTTGCCCCGGCCGCGGTAGCCGCAGCCCTCGCGATCGTAGCGGTCGTCGCGGGGATGGACCTGGTCCAACATTCCGGCTCGAGCTGGCACGAGTACGCGACGCGCCGGGGTGAGCGGGAGACGGTCCGGCTGGCGGACGGAACCGAGTTCACGCTCGCACCGGCCAGTCGCTTGCGGGTCCCGTTCGCCTATACCACGGGCGACCGATCCGTCCGCCTCGATGGCGAGGCCTATTTTCGCGTCGTCCACGACACCCGGCACCCCTTCTCCGTTCGCGCGAACAACCTGATCGTCACCGATATCGGGACGGCGTTCGACGTCCGGGCGTACGCGTCGGACAAGGCGATTGGGCGCGTGGCGGTGGTGGACGGAACGGTCGGCGTGCGGGTGTGGGGCGGGGTCGCCGGCCTGCGCATTGGCCGCGCGCCCGAGACGCTGTCGGCCGGTGATGTCGGCGTCGTGACGGACACCGCCGTACACGTCACGCGCAGCCCGGACATCGGGCGCTTCGTGGCGTGGATGCAGGGCGGGTTGGTTTTCAACGACACGCCCCTGCGCGATGCGGTGCGGGACCTCGAGCGGGCGTACGACATCGACATCGCGATCTCCGACTCGACGCTCCTCTCACAGCCCATTACTGCGCGTTTCAGTGCAGAGCCCGTCGATCAGGTGCTCGAGGCCGTGACCGTCGCGGTCGGTGCGCAATATCACAGAACGGGGCGCCGCGTCGTGATCGCGCGGCGGCCGGCGGCGCACCGCGGCGGGCGTGGCGTGCAAACGTTGGTGCGGGTCGTACCCGCGTTGGATGTGCGCGAGTGATCGCGCGTCGGTTGGCCATTCACACGCTGAGGGAGCGCATGCGCAGCGGCTGGTTCGGAACGTGGAGCATCGTGGCGTTGTCGATGGGGATGGGGAAGGTGGCGCCGATCGCCGCGATGGAGCAGCAAGAGACGGTGTCGGTCGCCATGCCCGCCTCTCCAGGCACGGACGACCGCGTGGCGGATGCGGCGCTGCAGCGCGTCATCTCGATCCAGCTCGATGGTGTCGGGTTGCGCAAAGCGCTCGCGACGATCGCGGCGAAGGGTGATCTTCAACTCGCGTTCAGCGGCACCCGGCTCCCCGCGAATGCGACGGTGTCGCTGCGGTCCGATGCGATTACGGTGGCCAACGCCTTCCGTGCCGTTCTGCGCGGGATGGGGCTCGAGGCCGTGCCGCTGCCCGGAGGTCGCGTCGCGCTCGCGCCTTTGGGGCTCGACGAAGCGGGGCGGTGGGTTGGGGATGGGCGATCGCCGCAGGGGACCGGGACGATCGCCGGCCGCGTGACCGACGTTGCGGGATTGCCACTGGCCAATACCACGGTGGGGATCGAGGGAACGACGCATCAGGCGATCACGAAGGCGGATGGCCGGTATACGCTCCCAGGGCTGGCACCGGGCAGCTATCGCGTCAGCGCCCGGCGGCTGGGATACGCGTTGCTCTCCAAGCAGGCGGACGTGACGGCGGATGCGACGGCCGAGGTCGACTTTGGTCTGACACCCGCGGCGACGGCGCTCGAGCAGGTCGTCACCACGGCGGCGGGGGACCAGCGGCGGGTCGAGCTGGGGAATTCGATCGCCACGATCGACGCGGATTCCATCACGCCCCGCACCGCGATCAACAACATGTCCGATCTCCTGTCGGGGCGCGCCGCGGGGGTGGAGGTATTGTCGGGCAGCGGGATGGCGGGAACCGGCACGCGAATCCGCATCCGCGGACTCAGCTCGATCTCGCTGTCGAACGATCCGATCATCTATCTGGATGGGGTCCGGGTCGACAATACGCTGACGGCCGTCAACATGGGCGGCACGTACGGGTACGCGAAGAATGCGGTGCCGAGCCGGTTGGACGACATCAATCCCGCCGACATCGAGTCGATCGACATCCTCAAAGGCCCGTCGGCCGCGACGGAATATGGGACGGATGCGTCGAACGGAGTCATCGTCATCAAGACGAAGCGGGGGAACGCCGGCGCGACGCAGTGGAACGCGTTCGCAGAGCAGGGACTCAACGACATGCCCGCGAAATTCAAGGACAGCTACTACGCCTGGGGGCACGAGACGGCGGATCCGAGCGTGACGCTGCAGTGTACGCTCGTGGCGCCGTTCACCAACGCGGCCGCGCCGAATCTCGGGGATGGCACCTGTGTCACGGACAGCGTGACGCGCTTCAATCCGCTCAACAATTCGCAGACCACGTTCTACCGGACGGGTAGCCGGGGTCAATACGGACTCAACGTCAGTGGCGGGACATCCAATCTCCGCTATTACGTGTCCGGCAACTACACGCACGACGACGGGGTGTTACAGATGCCCCTCGCCGTCCAGAGCACCTTTGCGTCGCAGTTCGGCACGGCCCCCCTGCCCGAGCAGATCACCCCGAATCTGTTGGTTCAGGGAGCGTTGCGGAGCAACCTCACCGTCAATTTCGCGCACTGGGGGGATGTGACGTTCTCCGCCAGCTACCTCTCGACCACGCAACGTGCGATATACGACGGCGGCCTGATGTTCACGGCGGAGGACGGTCCGGGGAAGGACGATGCCAATCTCGGCTACTATCCCTTCGTCCCTGTCACGGCATTGTTCGCGTCCACCAGCGGCCAGTCGGTGCACCGGTTCGTCGGAGGGGGCACGCTCAACGTGCGCCCGACCCCATGGCTCGCGGCGCACGCGACGCTGGGTCTCGACATCGGCAGTCAGACGGATACCCAGGTCGTCTATCCGGGGGAGGATCCGACCCACTACAACCTGTACACGGGTGAAGATGGCTATCGCGCCGCGGCGCAGGGCGGAACGGATGTCTATTCCGTGACCGGATCCGCGACGGCAACGTTGCCGATCAACCAGCACCTGACATCGACGACGACGCTCGGCGTCCAGTACGAGGACCGGCGGAGCGATTTCACGATCTTCGACGCGTACGGCCTGCCGTCCGGCGGCAACCTGAGCTTCAATGGGGTCTTCCGGACCACGTCGTCGGAGACGGGAGAGGAGGACGTCACGATCGGCAGCTTCGTGGATCAGACATTCGCGCTCTGGGATCGTCTCTTCCTGACTGGCGCGTTACGCGTCGACGCCGGAAGCGGCTTCGGGACGAATTATCAGGCCGCCGTGTACCCGAAGGCGAGCCTCTCCTGGGTCGTCTTCCAGGCGCCGCACCCAACCCTCCGCCTGCGCGCGGCGTTCGGCGAATCGGGTGTCCAGCCGCCGCGCGGGGCGTCGCTCACACTCTTCAATCAGCAGGTCGCCGTCGTCAATGGCGCGTCGGCTGGTGCCGCGGAGCTCGCGACGATCGGCAATCCGGATCTCCAGCCGGAGCGGCAGTCCGAGTTCGAAGGGGGGTTTGACGCGTCCACGGCCAACCAGCGTGTCACGCTCGCGCTGACCTTGTACAACAAGCAGTCGCACGACGCCATCGTCAGCCAGATCCTGCCTCCCTCTGCCGGGCACCTCGTGCAGCAGGTGAACGTGGGCGGCGTACGCAACCAGGGGATCGAGGCGACCGTGACGGCGCGCCCGATCGAGACCGAGCCGCTGGCCTGGGACCTCACGCTCAACGCGTCCTGGAATGCCAACAAGGTGACGAGTCTTGGCGGCAACGGCTTGCCGATCATCGTCTCGACGTATCCGCAGACGGTGCAGCAGGCGCTGGGATATCCACTCTACAGCAACTATACACCGGACCTCACATACAGCGACGCGAACCACGACGGGATCATCGAACCGTCCGAGATTGCGCTGTCCAGTCAGATCTCGTATCAGGGACCGTCGACACCCACGCGCGAGCTGTCACTGGGGACCGGCATCACCGTGCTGCACGGCCGCCTGAGACTGTCGACGCTCTTCGACTATCGCGGGGGCAACAAGCTCGACGTGGGCGATGTCGCCGGCTTCCAATCCCTGTATCCGCTGAATCAGGCGGAGCAGAACGTGCGCGGCTCCGATCTGGCGCTGCAGGCGCGCTCCCTCGCGTACGCGACCGCGTTCGAGTCGAACAACCTCGATGAAGAGGTCGCCGATTTCGTTCGGTGGCGCGAAGCGTCGATCAGCTATTCACTGCCGACGAGCTGGATGCGCGCACTCCATGCGCACACCCTGGATATCGTACTTCTCGCGCGTAACCTCGCACTGTGGACGAAGTACTCGGGGCTCGATCCTGAGGCGATCATGGTCGGTCAAGGCTATGTCGGTCAGCCGTCGACCCCGGATGCTCTGTACGCGAACGATCCACAGCCCCTTCAACGCTACATCTCGGTGCGGATCAATGCCGGGTTTTAACAGGACGTTACGTGCATGCGCCGCGGCGCTCCCGCTGCTGTGCGGCTGTCACTCCCTCCTCGACGTGCCGGTGCCACGCAATGTGGTCGATCCGGGATCGCTGACCGGAAAGTCGGGCGGTGAGTCACTCCGGAACGGGGCCGTCGATCTGCTGGCCCACGTCGCCGACAACGGGTTCTATCACTTTACGGGCATGTTGACGGACGAGTACCGCGATGCCGGCGGCTATTCTTTTCACCAAACCGTGGACTCGCGGAACTTGCCGGAGAACGAGCCACCCGGCGCGGCATTCGATGTGGTGTTCACGCTACTGCAGGACACGCGCATCCAGGCCAATCTGGCCGTCGCGGCTTTGCTGGCCGCGCCGGGCGTGCCCGAGACGGACCTCGCGGAAGCGTACTCGGTCGAGGCCTATTCCTACCTGCTCCTGGCGGAGGCCTTCTGCAGCGGCGTGCCCATCAGCTACGTCGCGCAGAGCGGAGCCGTGACCGGCGGCGATCCCGTGACGCGGGATTCCCTGCTCGGAACCGCCGTCGCGCTCTTCGATTCGGCCGCCGCGCACGCGGGGACCGGGGATTCGATGACCTACCTGGCCCAGGTCGGCCAGGCTCGTGCACTGCTGGACCGCGGGCAATACGCGGCCGCGGGAGCGCTCGCGGCGGCCGTGCCGCTCGCCTTCAAGTATTCGACGGCGCTCGGCAGCACCGCAGCGAGTGGCGACTATGCCGTCGAGGCGTCGGAGGCATCGACGGTCGAGGATCTCGTGACGGTCGGTGATAGCGAAGGCACGAATGGCCTGAACTTCGTCTCGGCGCAGGATCCGCGGGTCCCCACCGACACGATCGGCACGACCCAGAACGGCATTCCGGCGGTCTTCCCATCCAACTTCCGGTCCACCGGGGCGAACCCCAATCCCGCCCTCGTTCTAGCGAGCGGGATCGAGGCACAGCTCGATGTGGCCGAGGCGGCGCTCAACGCCGGGGACGCAACGACGTGGCTGACAACGCTGAACAATCTCCGCACGGGCGCGATCGTTCCGGCCATGGGGGTCATTGCCGATCCGGTCGTCCCGGGCTCGCGGGTCGACACGATGTTCACGGAGCGGGCGTTCTGGCTGTATGGGACCGGACATCGGATGGGTGATCTGCGGCG
>PLLD01000303.1 GCA_003141205.1 Gemmatimonadota bacterium | reverse complement strand
GTTTCAAGCGCGGCTCGCCGCTGACGTACGCGGCGAATCTGCGCGGCGATCTACTCGTGGTGCACGGCTCGGGGGATGACAACGTGCACTATCAGGGGACGGAGCGGCTGATCAACGCGCTCGTGGCGGCGAACCGGCCGTCCTCGATGATGGATTATCCCGGGCGTACGCACTGCATCTGCGAGGGGCGGGGGACGACTCGGCACCTCCTCGATCTGATCAACCGGTATCTGCTGGAGAACCTGCCGGCCGGTCCGCGGTAGGGGGGCGGTGGGTGCGGACCGCAGCCTGGTAGTGAACCTCCCGCCGGCTCGCGGGATATTGTCGGTAATGGCCCGATTCATCGCCTACCTCATCACCTGTTGGGGCGTGATACTCGCCCTCACAGCGGGAGTGGGTGTCGTGCCTGCGGCTGTCGCGGGGGCGATCGCCCTTTACGCCACGCTGCCGGTGCTCGCGTTCCTCCGCTGGCGCCGGTGGCCCTTCTATCCGACGGCGGCCTTCCGACTGCTCGTCGTGCGACCTGCGCTGTATATCCAGCTGCTGCTTCCCTTTGTGGCGGCCGCCGGTGTGTTGGGTGCGCTCGCCGGGGCACCGTTCGCTCACCCCCTCCGTGGCGGACAAATAGGGGCGCTGGGAATACTTATCGCCGGATCGGTGCTGCTTGTGACCGGATATCTCGGCACGCGGCGGTTGGTGGTGCGGCACGTGGATGCCGAAGTCCCGGGATTGCCCGTGGAATTCGATGGGCTGCGCATCGCGCAGCTGTCCGATCTGCACGTCGGTCCGCAGACGCCCCGCGTTTTTCTCCGGCGCGTGGTCGACGCCACGAATGCTCTCGGCGCCGACCTGATCGCGGTCACCGGGGATCTCGTCGACGATCGCTCTGAAGATGTGACTGCATATATCGCGGGATTGGGCGCCCTTCGCGCCCCGCTCGGTGTGTTCATGATCCCCGGCAATCATGACATCATGGCCGGGTGGGACGCGGTGCATCGCGGGCTGCGCGCGGCCCGAATTGGTAAGGTGCTCGTCAACGGCGTGCACATCCTGCGGCGCGGGACTGCGTCGCTCGCTCTTATCGGGACGGGCGACCCGGCGGCTTGGGGTCGCGGCCCTGCAGCCGCCGTACCCGATATCGCCAAGGCGCTGCGCGCGGTGCCGCGCGATGTGACCGTCGTCGCCCTCGCGCACAATCCTTCGCTCTGGCCGTCGTTGGTCGAGCGGGGGGTCGCGGTCACGCTGAGCGGGCACACGCATTGGGGGCAGTTCGCGGTGCCGCACCTGGACTGGAGCCTCGCGTCGATGTTCCTCGAGCGCGCGATGGGTGCGCATCGCGCGGACAGCTCGCTCCTCTACATCAATCCGGGGATCGGCTATTGGGGGATTCCGTTCCGCATAGGCGCGTCGCCGGAGATCACGCTCGTCACCCTACGCCGCGCGGATGTCGCGGCCGCTCACGTGCATCGGGCGCGAGCGGCGTAACGCGTCTATGGCTCTCGCATTTCTTGCGCCGAACGAATCACTTCGCGACATCGACTCGGCATTGACCTCTCCGGCAAGTTGCGCTAATTTATTGGCAACTATGCCGACACTTCACCGCCGTCCGAACCAGCTATGAATGCCGTGGCCACAGCAAAGGCGCTCGGGGGGCCGGCCGTCCTGGGAAAGGGCGGTAGTTCGGAGGTTGCGTTCGTGCATCTCGTCGAGATGGGACTCCCGGCGCGTGCGCTCGGTCGTCTGGCGACGCTGGGCGATCTCACGCCGGGCGAGATGTCACAGATCATCCCGCGTCGAACGTTGACCCATCTGAAGCGTCGACGCCGGCTGACTCCGGAGCAATCCGACCGAGTTGCGCGGGCGGCGGGCGCCTTCGTCGTTGCGCACGAGGTCTTCGTGGATCGCGCCAAAGCCAACCGCTGGATGCGACAGACCAACCGGGCGCTCGAGGGCGAGACACCGCTCTCCCTTCTTCGCACGGGCAGCGGAACGAGCCTTGTCGAGGCAGTTCTGATTCGTCTCGCGGCTGGCGTTTACAGCTAAGCCGGGGCCCGCTCCTCCTGCGAGTCTGGCGTCTTGCGACCCCGTTATTTCCGGTTCTGACGGGCGAGGGCGCGCGACTGGTTGGCGGCCGCTGGAATTCACCAGGCACGAGCGTCATCTACAGCTCAATGCATCTTTCTCTCGCCGTGTTGGAATTGCTGGTGCACACAGATCCCGGCACTCTACCGGACACGTTGACGGCGTACGCCATCGACGTACCCGTGACTTCGGTGGAGATACTCGCCGTCGAGAGTCTCCCGGCGCACTGGCGTTCGGACGCCGCTGAGACCCGTCGGGTTGGCGATGCGTGGTTGCGAACGGGGCGAACTCTTGCCCTGACCGTCCCCTCGGCTGTGGTTTCCTCCGACGCAGAACGCACCGTGTTGTTGAACCCAGCGCACCTAGGGGCGCGCGCCCTCAAGGTCGTCTCGAGCGAGCAGTTCTCCTTCGATCATCGACTCCGGCGCTAACGCCGCCACACTCCCCATCCATCCTGACCCCGCCACACCGCCAGATGCGCACCATCATCGAGCCATTCAAGATCAAATCGGTCGAGCCCATTCGCCTCACGACCCGCGAGCAGCGGGAGGAGTATCTGCGCGAGGCCGCGTACAACGTCTTCCTTCTCCGCGCGGAAGACGTGCTGATCGACCTCCTCACCGACAGCGGTACGGCGGCGATGAGCGCCGAGCAGTGGGCATCGATGATGCGCGGGGACGAGGCGTACGCCGGTAGCCGCTCCTGGTTCCGCTTCCGGGACGCGGTGCGCGAGATCTTCGGTTTCACGCACATCCTTCCGACACACCAAGGCCGTGCGGCGGAGCGAATTCTCTTTTCCGTCCTGTGTCGTCCCGGGCACGTGGTTCCGAACAACACGCACTTCGACACGACGCGCGCGAACATCGAGTATCTGGGCGCCGAGGCGGTCGATCTGCCGATTGCGGAAGGGCGGATCCCGGCGGCGCGGCATCCGTTCAAGGGGAATCTCGACGTCGAGCGGCTGCGCGAGCTGATCGCGCGCGTGGGGCGCGAGCGCATCCCGTTGTGCATGATCACGATTACGAATAATTCCGGTGGCGGCCAGCCGGTCTCGCTGGAGAACGTCCGCGCCGTCTCGGAACTCTGCCGCTCGCATGGGATCCCGCTGTACATCGACGCGTGCCGGTTTGCGGAGAACGCGTATTTCATCAAGTTGCGGGAGCCGGGACAGAGCGATCGGTCACCGCTCGCAATTGCGCAGGAGCTCTTTTCCTACGCCGACGGGTGCACGATGTCGGCCAAGAAGGACGGGATGGCGAACATCGGCGGCTTTCTCGCGACCAACGACGCGCGACTGGCCCAGCAGGAGCAGAACCTCCTCATCCTCACCGAGGGGTTCCCGACGTATGGAGGTCTCGCCGGGCGCGATCTCGACGCGATCGCGACGGGACTGCACGAGGCGCTGGACGAAGATTACCTGCTCTACCGGATTACCTCGACGACGTATCTCGGGGATCACCTGTCGCGGGCCGGGGTGCCGATCATCGAGCCGCCGGGCGGTCATGCCATCTACATCGATGCGGCGGCCTTCTTCCCTCAGATTCCGCCGCTCGAGCTACCGGGTGAGGCGCTCGTCGTCGAGCTGTACCGCGAGGCGGGGATCCGCGCGGTCGAGATCGGCACCGTGATGTTCGGCCGGCGGGACGCGACGACGGGGGTGGAGACGCCGGCCGCGATGGAGCTCGTGCGGCTCGCGATTCCGCGCCGGGTGTACACCCAGAGCCATATCGATTACGTGGTCGAGGCGACCCTCAACGTGTGGGAGCGACGCGCGGCGGTTACCGGTTTCCGCTTCGACGAGCAGGCGCCGGTGCTGCGGCACTTCACCGCGAAATTTCAGCCGGTGTAGGCTACTGGATAACGGCGTCGCGGCTGCGCGGCTATTGCGTCGTGAAGGTCCAGTACAGTACAATGGGCGCCCACATGGGCCAGCGCGATGTACGTCCATTCGATACCGCTTCGCCGCCGGGGTCCGCGCGAGACTCCTTACCCGCCGGCCCGGCGGAAGAGCGCGCGTTGGTGGCGCGGATCCGGCTGGGGGATGCGGCGGCCTTCGAAGCGCTCTTTCGGCAGTTCGCGCGGCCGCTGTATGCCGCAGCGTACCGGTACGTCGGATCGGCGATGGTGGCCGAGGACGTCGTCTCGGACCTGTTCGCGAAGCTGTGGGAGAATCGGGCAACGTGGGAAGTGCCCGGTCCGCTGGAGACGTATCTGTATCGGGCGGTGCGCAATCGAGTGTTGAACGTGATTCGCAATACGCGCGCGGAACGTAGCTTCGAGGATCGGGTTGGGCGAGAGATTGCGATCGGGGCAGGTGAGGCGACCGCGCCGCGGGCCGATGCGATGCTTGATGCCCGGGAATTGACCGAAGCGATCGATTGGGCTGTCGCGCGGCTGCCGGGGCGGTGCCGCGAGGTCTTCCTGTTGAATCGGTACCAGCACCTGACCTATGCGCAGGTCGCATCGGTGCTGCAGATCTCGGTGAAGACCGTGGAGATCCACATGGGACGCGCCTTGGCCGTGTTGCGGCGTCGCCTCGCGCCCTGGATGATGCCGCCAACGGAGCCCGGGCAGAAGGTCGACTAGGGGTCGCCCCAGGCTCGCGTGTACGGAAGGGCATGAGCCGTGGATGCTGCCCGTGACCCCGATCCCTGATGATGTCGATGACGCTGCTCTTGCCCGCTATCTAGCCGGCGAGAGCGGGCAGGCCGAGCGCGCGGCAGTCGAGCGGTGGGTCGCGGGGGGCCCCTCACGCGCGGCGGATCTCGACCGTATGCGCGGTGTCTGGGAGGGTGCGGGTGCACCGGTCCCGTCCCCCGATCTCGAGCGGATGTGGGCACGAGTGCAGGTGGCGAGTCAGCCGGTTGCGGCAACAGGGATGCGCTGGGCGGTATGGAAGCGGCCGGCCCGAAATGCCGCGATGGGGACACTCGTCGCGGGCGCGGTAGCTCTGCTGATCCTCCAGCTTCGTGCGTCGCACCAATTCGACGTGGGGTGGCGTGCATACACCACGACCAGCGGCCAGCGCGAGAAGATCGCCCTCGCGGATGGCAGCGATGTGACGCTGGGGCCGGC
Source organism: Gemmatimonadota bacterium (assembly GCA_003141205.1). Taxonomy (GTDB): domain Bacteria; phylum Gemmatimonadota; class Gemmatimonadetes; order Gemmatimonadales; family Gemmatimonadaceae; genus FEN-1251. The sequence continues at coordinate 1,777 of PLLD01000303.1, read as the reverse complement.
GAGCGAGCTGCATGTGCCGCTCGACTATGCGGCTGGAGACCGTTCCGTCACGGTCGATGGCGAGGCGTACTTCGCGGTCGTGCACGATCCCGTGCATCCCTTCGTCGTCCGCGCGGGGAGCGCGGTCGTGACCGACATCGGGACGCGGTTCGACGTGCGAGCCTACGCCACCGATGGCGCGTCACGGGTCGTGGTCGCCGAAGGGGAAGTCGACGTGGGCGGTGTGCACGCGCGTGCGGGAGAGTTGGCCATCGTGGATCGTGGCCGAGTGTCCGTGGTGCGAGGAGTAGACGTCGACCCGTTGGTGGCATGGACACGCGGGGAGCTCGTGTTTCACGACACTCCGCTGCGCGAAGTCGCCACGCAGCTCGATCGGTGGTATGGACTGCACGTGATGATTGCCGATGCGGCGATGGCGGAGCGGCCGGTCACGGGGTCGTTCACGACGGAGCCGGTCGATGAGGTGCTGCGCTTCATCGCGCACCCGATCGGCGCGTCGGTGTCGCGATCGGGGCGCACGGTGACGTTCGCTGCAGATCGGACGGCGCCGTGATGTCATCTGTTCAGCCCCTGGAGAGCGCACCGGCATGACGTGTCGGAACATGGTTCTAGGCGTGGCAGGCTCGATTCTGCTCCTCAGCGGGGGAGTGAAGGGGCAGGCCGCGCCGAGCACGCCCACCGAGGTTCGCGTTGCAGATCGGGGTCTGGATCGCGGCCCGCGGTTCATGTCGGCGCCGTCGGAACGGACGGGTGAACGCACCGACATGAGTCGCTCCGCCGTCTTGCGACGCCGCATCTCGGTGACCCTCGTGAGCGTGACATTGGAGCAGGCGCTGGACGCGATCGCCGGGCAGGTGGGGCTGCACTTCACATATAGCCGGGCTACCGCCCCGCTCGATCACCATGTGTCGCTGGATGCGGCGGACATCACGGTGGCCGCGGCGCTCACGGAGATCCTGTTCGACACGGGGGTCGACATCGAGCTGTCCCCCGACGGCAGAGCGGCCTTGATCCCCCATGCGGAGCACGGCCTCGTGCTGGGTCTCAGCCCCCAACCCAGCGGTGTGATCACGGGTCACGTCACCGATGCGGTGCTCAAGACACCGCTATCCCAGGTGTCGGTTCGGATCGACGGTATGTCGTCACGAAACGCGCTCTCCGGCGCCAGCGGCGAGTACACGATCGGAGGCGTGGCTCCGGGCACGTATCGGGTTACGGCCCGGCGCGTCGGATACCCGCCGCTCACGAAAGACGTGACCGTGTCGTCGGGGAGGACGGAGCTCGATTTCGCGCTCCTGGCGGCCCCCACGAAGCTGGACGAAATCGTAACGACGGCGGTGGGGCAACAACGCCGGTATGAGGTCGGCAACACGATCTCGACGATCAATGTGGACTCGATCGCGCCGACCGCGCCGGTCACGAGTCTCACGGATCTCATTTCCGCTCGCGCTCCGGGCGTCGTCGTCGAGGAGACCAGCGGATTGACCGGCTCGGGCGAGACGATCCGAATTCGCGGGCAGTCGAGTCTCCTCTTGCAAGGGGATCCGATCGTGATCGTCGACGGGGTGCGGCAAGACAACTCGCCGAGCGGAACGGTGCAGACACCGGTGTACGGCCCCGACATCATCGGGACGAGCGTATCCGTTCCGACCCCAAGCCGGCTCAACGATCTCGATTTCAACGACATCCAATCGATCGACGTCCTCAAAGGGCCCGCGGCATCGACGGAGTATGGGACGGATGCGGCCAACGGCGTCATCGTGATCACGACGAAGCA
>PLLD01000181.1 GCA_003141205.1 Gemmatimonadota bacterium | reverse complement strand
TCCAGCAACACCAGGGCGGGCGGTGCGAGGCGGATTCCATCCAGCGCCTCGGCCCCCGTGCCGTATTCCACGAGCTCGTACCGGTCCTCGATGATCGCGCGGATCAGCAGACGATTGTCCCGATTGTCCTCGACGACGGCGATCCGCTTCTTCGGACCGGAGTCGCCCCCGAGCACCGCGGTGAGATCGCGGCGCGCGAGGACGAAATTGGACTCCCACTCGGGCAGCAGCCGCGCGACATCGCGCGCCTTGTGCTGCGACGCGAGTCGCTCGATCCGGGCCGACAGGTCGTGCAGGCGGACCGCCCCCAACGCAGCGGCCGCAGACTTGAGCGAGTGGGCCGCGCGCCGCGTGGCATCCAGATCGTTGGCTTCGACGCCGGACCGGCCGATGCGCAAGCGCTCCGGCGTGTCCTCGCAGAAAACCTCGACGATCGCCCGGACGAGGCCGGGTCCGCCTTGGCGACGCAGACGCGCAATAGCGCGGGGATCCAGCGACGATCCCACGTCCGTTGTCACAGAACTATCCGGCTCAGGTCGTTTCACGGCATCCTGCCTATGCATTGGATATGCCTGATGCAGCTTGACGCTAAACCATTGTGTCACCGGTGTTTAGGGTATTATTGGCTCGCCCGATGTTGCGGCAAGACCACACCGCAAGACAGCATATATGACACAAGCACACCCATTCCACACCGCTGCACGCCGCTACTGTCATTTTTTTGGGGTGGTCCACAGCCGAGAAGGGGGATTCGACCGCCCGCCGATCACCGCGCTGGTTACGCGATAGCTCGTTACGCGATAGCGGAACGCTGTCGCGCACGCGGGGGCGGCGAAGTGGCGGGTTGGGCGATGTGGATGCTGAAGGTCGAGCCCACGCCCACCGTGCTCTCGACCGACAGCCGGTACGCCATCAGGTCGCAAAACGAGCGGGCGATCGCCAGCCCCAGTCCCGTTCCCTCGTGCCGCCGGGCGATACTGGCATCTGCCTGCTCGAACGGCTCGAATATGTCGGTCAGGCGCGAGGCGGGGATCCCGATACCCGTGTCGGCGACGTCGATCCGGACCGCCTCCGCCGTCTCGGGATCCACTTCGACCCGAACGGTAACTGATCCGGAATCGGTGAACTTGACGGCGTTGCCGATCAGATTGATGAGGACCTGCTTGAGCTTTCGCTCATCCGTCAGGAGCGGGGCGACGCCCGGGGGCACCTGCACCCGCAGCACGGCTGCCTTCCCCACGAGCCTGCCCTCCATCTGGCTCGTCGTCTCGGCGATCAGTCGGTCAAGGGACACGGGGCCGAGCTCGAGCCGTTGCTTCCCTGCCTCGATTCTCGATAGGTCGAGAAGATCATCGATGAGGTTGAGCAGGTGCGTGCCGTTGTCGCGTATCCGCTCGAGATAGACCAGGTCCTGCGCGCCCGACGCCGCGTCCGATCGCCGCAACAACACGTTCGAGAACCCGATCACGGAATTGAGTGGCGTGCGCAGCTCGTGGCTGACGTGCGTCAGAAAATCGCTTTTGGCGCGCGACATCCGCTCCGCGACGTCCCGGGCTTCGACGGCCTTCTGCTCCGCATCGCTGCGCCGATCCATCTCCCGCTCCGTGCGCAACACGGCCAAGCCGGTGATCGCAAAGGCAAGGACGAAGGCCACCGCGGTCACCGCGACGGTCCGCGTAACCGCTGCGTTCGCCCGATGGCGGCGCGAGTCCACGACGCGTTGCGCAGCGATATCAAGCGACGGCGCAGGGGAACCGTCCGCGGCGGCTGGCAGACGCGGGCGCCCTTCCACCGATTGCAGGGTGGCCTCGAGCTGTGTGACGCTGTGATACCAGAGGCCTTCGACTCCCACGAGCAGGCACAGCGTCGCGATGTAGGCGAGGCCCAACTGGCGGCGAAAGGGAAGGGCTAAGGCGCTCCGACCGGCGGCACCCCGATTCTCGCTAGTCCTCGACATCGGGATTCGCGGTCAGCCGATAGCCGACACCGCGCACCGTCGTAATGCGGGCCGTGGCGTTACTCCGGCGCAGTTTCGAACGCAGCCGCGCCATATGGACATCGACGACGTTGGACCCCGGATCGAAATGCAGGTCCCACACCTTTTCGAGTAGCGTCGTTCGCGTGACGATCTGGTCCGCATGCAGGAGCAGATGCTCGAGCAGGCTGAACTCCTTCGGAGTCAGTGACTGGAGCTTCCCGTTCACGCGCGCCTCGTGCGCTAGCCGATCGACGGTCACATCCGCAAGGGTGAGGGTCTCGGTTCGACCCGCCCCACCCCGCCGCACCAAGGCGCGGACGCGCGCTTTCAGAACAACCATGTCGAACGGCTTCGCGAGATAGTCATCGGCGCCGGCATCGAGGCCGCGCACGATGTCCGCGGGCGACGTGTTCCCCGTGAGCATGAGGATCGGTGTCGGACGACCTTCCGCGCGAAGCTCACGCGCGAGCTGCAGCCCCGTGATGTCGGGAAGCGCGACGTCGAGGATGATCCCGTCGTAGCTGTTCACATGCGCGAGCATGCGTCCATCGCCACCCGTGGGGGCGACGTCGACCGCATATCCTTCTTCACGCAATCCGCGCTCGACGAGGACGGCAAAGAGCCGGTCGTCGTCGACGACGAGAAGCTTCATGTTCGACTCGGCTAGTGCGACTCAATCGGTGCTCCGGTGCGACGCCCGAGAACGGGGCCGCGCAACCGAATGAGTCACGGCGAATGCGGAGAGCACCGCAAGGTACGCGTCCGCGCCGTTAGCCGAGCGGCGACCCCACGATTACCGGCGAGGCGCTCTCCGAGGCCTGCTGCGAATTGCCCAGCGGCCCAAAGACGTTCGAGCCCCAGCATGCCGCCGTGCCGTCGCCGACGGTCGCGCAGACGTGCCGCAATCCCGCACTGACGCTCGTGAATGCAAGCCCGCCGGTCACCTGGACGGGGGTCGCAGATGTGCCGCCCAGCGTCCCGCTCCCCAACTGGCCGTCGGAGTTGGTTCCCCAGCAATAGACGGCGGCGCCGCTCAGCCCGCAGCTGAATCCACCGCCAGAGGCGATCTGGGTGAACGAGAGGCCGCCACCAACGATCGTCGGGGTGTTGTTCGTGACAGCGCCGTACGTCCCCCAACAATACACGGCTCCGCCCGTGACAATCCCGCACGTGTGAGTCGTACCGGCGCTAATGGCGACGAACGTCAATCCGTTCGCCACGGCGACGGGCTGGCTCGTGTTACCCGCGACACCGTTGCCCAGCTCGCCGAACGCGTTGTCACCCCAGCAGAATGCCGCGCCATTGGCGACGAGGGCGCACGTATGAATTCCGCCCGCCGACACGGTGGTAAACGGGCCGCCCCCGGCGACGGGGATCGGGGTGGTGCTGTAGACGATCCCCGTATCACCCAGTTGTCCGGTCGAGTCGTTGCCCCAGCAATACGTACCACCGCCGGTCGCGATCCCGCAGACGTGGGTGAGGCCCGCGCTGATGCTCGTGAACGCAAGGCCGCCCACGACGGATTGCGCGGCGCTGCCGCTCCCCGTCGTATTGGTTCCCAGCTCGCCGTAGCTGTTGTCGCCCCAGCACGCCGCCGCGCCGCTTGCTACCAGGCCGCAGGCCATGAGCCCGCCGGTTGTTACCGTCGTCAGCCGCAGGCCGCCGGACATCGCCACCGGCGCCAAAGCGCACGGGACTGTAGATGTGGTCGCGCTATCAAAGCACGTCGTCGAGACGGTTCGCTGAAGCTGACCCTTGGCGTCCGTCCCCCAACAGTAGCCGCGTCCGAGAGGGAGCAGCATGCAGCTGAAGTCGCCGCCGGCTTGAGCCGCGACGACCACAGGCGCCAGAACAGTTAGAAAGGCGGACGCCGTGCGCCCGCCGGCGGCGACCTTGAGGGTGGCCGATCCCGCGCCGATAGCGTGGAAGCCCCCGGTCGTGTCGACGGTAACGACCGCCGTGTTGGTCGAAGAGTACGTGGCGTGCACGTTCGCGACCGTGCCACCGCTCGAATCGGTCGCGGCGAAGACCACCTGCCCCGTGTCACCGACGAGCAGCGTATCGTATTTCGGCGTGAGGGTCAGCCCTTGCAGATTCGTGGAGCACGGCGACAAGATGCCGCACGGCGCCGTCGGGCCCGTGCCGTCAGCCTTGCATCCGACCAGGAGTACGGTCGTTCCGAGAGCGATTGCGTACCATGCCGCGCGCCGTGAAACCACAGATCCTCCGTCGAGATCTCTGAGCGCAATGCGCACCAGAAAAGGGCCGTGACCCAGGTGCCCAAGCTACCGTCCCGATTATGACGACTCAGTGAACGAACCATTACAGCACCGNNCGTCATGACCCCGATTAGTGCGGTGCCAAGACAGGGGTTGCGGCGTCTTTAGCCATGGCCATGCATCTGGCGGCGGGGCCCCAACAGGCCGGCGTCACACAAGACGATAGCGGACCTACCGTCGCACCCTCGCGGGGCGGACGCCTCATCGCGGCCATCATCGTGGGACTCGCGGTCGCGGCGTATGTCACG
>PLLD01000283.1 GCA_003141205.1 Gemmatimonadota bacterium | reverse complement strand
CTTAGAGGCGGCCTTAGAGGCGGGCGCTGAGTGCGATCGTGATCCGGCGCGCGTAGCCCGGGGTCAGAAAGGGCACTGTCTCGGGGTCCGCCACGATCGTCGTCGAGCCGACGGTGGGGCCGAACTGGTTCTGCGCGATGATGCCGAAGGACGCATAGCGGCGATCGAACAGATTGTCGATATCGAGCTCCGCGGTGTAGCGCGTCCAGGTCAGGCGGGCGTGCAGGCCGCCGACTGCGTAGCCCGGCATTTCCGGGTAGTGATTCGATTCATCGCCGCGGAGGTATTGCCCTGAGACGCCGGTGATGTCGAAGGACCCGTCGAAGAGAAATCCGCGGCCGACCTGGTGTCCGTACCCGATGCCGGCCCGCCCGTGATGTAGCGGGGACGACGGAAAGAGATTCCCCGGGTGGGTGGGTTGCGGGTTCGTGTCCGATGTCGCGATCTGGATCGTGCTCTGAAAGGTCGCGGCCACGTAGCTGTAGGAGCCGAAGACCCGGAAGCCCGCCGGCAGACGCGTCGCGACCGCGACCTCGAGGCCTGCGCGCCGCGTCTTGGGGACATTGAGGAAGTAGCCTTCCGTGAGGTTCGGCGCCGCGAAGACGATGTCGTTCGTGACGTCGGTCCAGAAGCCGTCGAGGTCGATGCTCGTCCGGAGTCTCGGCACCTCCACATCGAGGCCACTCTCGAAGTCGCGCGAGACGACGGGACGGAGTGCCGGGTCCGCGCCCAGCGCAGAGGGGAGCGAGCAGGGGGCGTCCGGGGCCGCGCACGCGAGCTCGAGCGGGGCCGGCGCACGAAACCCGCTCTTGTACCCGATGTAGGCCTTGATGTCGTCGGTGAATTGATAGGTCAGCCCGATCTCCGGGGACAGCTGATCGTAGTTGCTGGTCCCGTCGTTGGTCGCATCCAGCCGGTCGCGGTACGGGATGTGGACGTCATCGGCGCGAACCGCCGCGGTGATCGATAGCGGCGCGACCGGCGTCACGATGACCTGCGCGTACGCGGCCGCAGCGTCCTCCATCACGTTGGCCAGCGTCGTCGTCGAGTCCGGCGCGCCCCCTCCGACGTTGGTGAGACGGAAGTGCACGTTCTCTCTGGCATAGTCGATGCCGACGGTCGTGCTGACCGCGGCTGATCCGATCAGGAAGGGCCGCGTCCATTCGGCGGTGACGCCAGCCGATAGGTTCGTGATGTACGCGTTCGTATTCGGCGGCGGCACGTTGCCGTTGAACTGTTCGATGTCATTGCGACGGCCAAAGAGCGATGTCCGCAGGATTCCGCCGAGCGCCGGACCGGTGCCGCGAAGGCCGAATTGCACGAGTTCCGGCGCGGTCTGGTCGCCCGGGGTGTAGTTGATCCGCGGATTGGGGCCGACCCACTCCTGCGGGAGGGACCCCCCCTCGTCAATGCGGTCGTGGGCGTACAGCGCGCTGAAAACGATGTCGGCGCCGCTGTCCGGGTCGGCCGAGAATCGATGGCCGATCTGCGCGAACAGGTTGCGTGTATTCGCCGACGTCGCCTGGCGCCAGCCTACCTCGTTCGAGCCGCTGCCGGCGATGAACCCGTCGGTTCCGTGCAGCATGCCGCCGGCCGAGAACGAGAGGTCCTGCTCGCCGTACGAGCCGCCGCCGATCTGGAGGGACGCTTCGGGGGTCTCGGTTCCCCGTTTGGTCAAGAGCAGGATGGTGCCGCCCAGGGAGTTTCGGCCGAACAGCGCGTCGGAGCCGCGCACCAGCGTTGAGTGATCGATGGCTGCCGTTGGCAGCAGATCGAAATTGACCTCCTGCGCGTCCGGCTCGTTTTCGCGCACGCCGTCCAGGAAGACGCTGACGCCCTGCGGCGACCCGACGACGGGGGACACCGTGAAGCCGCGGATCTCGATCTCCGGCTGGAGCCGCGTTCCCTGGTCGTTGTACATGCTCACGCCCGGCAACTGCTCCAGCGACATGAACACGGTACTCGGCCCGATCCCGGCGTGCACGAGGTCCAGCGGCTCGACCTGCGTCGGCGTGCGCTCATCGACGTCGGTGAGACGCGTTCCGGTCACCACCACGGCGGGGAGCGCATGGTGCGTCCGGCGCACGGAGTCGGCACGCCCGCTGTCGGCACGCCCGCTGTCGGAGGCGGCCGAATCGCGCACGGTTGGCGCCGTGGGTTCCTGAGCCGCCATGGGGGCTGCGAGCAGCGCCGCCGCGATCAGAGCGGCCGGGGCGCGCCAATGACGGAGCAGCGACTCTTTCACGAGCCGGACCGCCCGCCGCGGGAGCGTCCGGCCGTCGCGCCATGCCCGTTCGGCCGGGTGCGGGTCAGGCTCGGATACGATCTTCGGCTCGGTCATCGGCTGCGGCCTCGGCGGGGGATCCCTGGTGTGTCTCGTAGCGCTCGAGAAAGCGCCGGTGTGCGCGTGTCAGGAGCGAGCCAACGGACGACGGCGCGACGGGACGTCTCGCGGCAGAAGAATAGGACGCCGTGGGCGGCCGTGCCCGGGGGGACAGCGGCGGTTGCCTTTCCGGGGCGCTGCTCGTGTCTGCTACGTATGCCTCTCTCCGACGCCGTGTTGAATCCGTTCCAGCCTGGTGCTGGGGCCGTTGGCTCGCTGTCGCAGGGAACGGCCAAGCGTGAGCGGCTGCACTTCAATAACTTCACCTTTACGCGCACTCCCGCCGGGATCTGCACCGCGGAGGTCGAGCTCGAATGGGTGGACGGCGTCAAGGTCATGGGCAAGTCGGTCGGGAATTCGAGCCCCATGGGCGATCTGCGGATCGCCGCCGAGGCCGGCCTTCGAGCGCTCGAGGCATTCGCGGGGGGCGCTGTGGTTTTTGAGCTTGCGGGGATCAAGGCGATACGCGCGTTCGATGCGAACATCCTCATCGTCGCGGTGGGCACGCGCCGCGGAGAGGTGTCCACGCGGCTTCTGGGCGCGTATCTCGCGGAGCGCGACCCGATCCGGGGCGCTGTCGTCGCGGTGCTCAACGCCACGAATCGGGTGCTCGGAAATTTCGTCACGACGCGATAGGGTGGCGAGCGGCGCGTGGACGGATCCCCGGCAGGACATGCGGGGTACGTACGCCATGCCGTACCCCATGCATTGGAGAATCTGGTGAGAATCCGGCGGGCGATCGCGCTCCTGGCCACGGCGGTCGGGGCCGCGGCGCTGGTCGCGTGTGCGCATGGCTCCCCCCGGCCGGCGACGCCTCCCGCGCCCGGTCCGGGAACCGCGACAGGGCCGGCGCCGGCAGAGCGGCCAGCCGGCGATTCCACCCCCGTCGCGGCCGACACCATGGTGAGCCATGCGGCGGTCACGCAGCAGGCGCTGCAGGTGTTTGGCGACTCCGTCTCGCATAGCATCCCCCTCGGACCGACTCCGGATAGCACCACCGGGAGCGCGGACACCGTATCGGGTCCGACGTGGGACATCGACGTGCAATCGTACGAGACGCAGGAACGGGTCACGTTTTTCATCGCCCGTTTCAGCGGGTCCGCGCGCGACCGATTCTCGCAGTGGGTGGAGCGAGGAACGCGCTACGAGCCGATGATCCGCGAGAAGATGCGCGCTGCGGGACTGCCCGAGGACCTCACGTATCTCGCCCTGATCGAGAGCGGCTATGCGCCGGACGCGTATTCGCGGGCGGCGGCCGTCGGGATGTGGCAGCTCATGACGTCCACGGCGCGCGGCGCGGGATTGCGCGTCGACTGGTGGGTCGACGAGCGGCGGGATCCCGTCCGGTCGACCGACGCGGCCATCCGCTTCCTTCGGTATCTCAAGGAGCAGTTCGGGTCGCTCTACCTCGCGGCGGCCGCGTACAATGGGGGTCCGGGGCGGATCTCCCGCGGGTTGACGCGATACGCCGGTGATCTCGCCGGCACCTCGGGCGACGATCTGTTCTTCGCCCTCGCGGACAAGCACTACCTGCGGGAGGAAACGCGCGACTACGTGCCGCAGCTGATCGCCGCCGCGCTCGTGGCGAAGGACCCGCGGCGCTACGGCCTGCACGTGGGCCCCGAGCCGCCGTACGTATACGACACCGTGCGTGTAGGTCATTCCACCCCGCTCGCCGCCGTGGCGAGTGCGGCCGGCGTGCCCACCGCGGCCATCCTCGCCCTCAATCCCTGCATCCTGCGCGGGATCACACCGCCGAAGGATTCCCTCACGGTGCGCGTACCGGTCGGCGCCGCCGCCGGGTTCGACTCCGCCTTCGCCATGCTTCCCAAGAGCGCGCGCGAGGGGTACGGGCGGACGGTCACGACGAAGAAGGGGGACTCCTTCGCGTCAGTGGGGCATCGGGCCGGTCTCAGGGGGCGCCAAATGGCCTGGTACAATCCGACCGTGCATCCGCTCAAGAGCGGCGCGCTCCCCGCGGGGAGTACCGTGCGCATCCCGAGCGGGACGGTGGTCGCGGCCGCGCTGGATGTCCCCGATCCCTCGATCGAGCGGTACGGCACCGGCGGGCGCCAGATTCACATCGTCAAGGCCGGTGAATCGTTGAGCCGCATCGCGGTCCGCTACCACACGACGAGCCAGGCGATCATGCGGCTCAACGGGCTCCGCAAGAGCAGCATCCTCCCCGGCCAGGCGCTCGTCGTGGCGGGCGCCCCCCGGGCCACGCACCACCACCGCCACGCAGCGCAGCAGGCGTCCCGCTCCTAACGGCGCCGCATCGCGCGCTGCATCGCGCGATGCAGCCGTCAGTCGATGATGCCGGTCCCCTTGTACCCGCGGGCCACGATCCGGTCGTAGCCGTTGGATGGGTCGACTCCCTGCTGCAGCGATTGGCCGACCGCAATCTCGCCGCGATTGTAGATCAGCAGGGCGCGCTTGAGATCCCCCCTATTCTCGCGGACGAGGGTGTGCAGATAGCGCAGGCCCACGCGAAGATTCGTGTCCCGATCGTACAAGTGGGCAACGGTCAGCTGCGGCAGGAAGAAGCGCGCGGTCGACGGCATGATTTGCACGAGCCCCACCGCACCGGCCGGACTGGTGGCGCGCTCATTGAAGTCGCTTTCCACCTTCACCAATCGGAAGGCGATCTCCGGCTCGATCCGCTCGGCGATCGCGACGTCGTAGACCGACGCGGCCAGATCGGCCGCGATCTTGTACTGCGTCGAATAGCCGATCACTGCCGTCAGCCGCTCGATCTGCGCATTCGCGAGGTCGAGCTGCCCCTGTATCTCCGCCAATCGGTCGTGCCGCGGCTGGCCGAACAGGTTGAAGAGGGGGTGCGTCTGACCCGTTAGTGGGACCCGCGTATCCGCCCGTGCCTCCGGCACCAGGCGCGCGCCGATTCCGATCGAGACAAGAGACCCAATCGTGGCCAGAGCCACGAACCCGCGCCATCCGGTCCACGCCCATCGCGCTTTGCGAATTGTCCCAGCAGGCAGACGAGTGAAAGGCTGCATTCGATACACTCCCGTTTTATTTACTACACACAGTGTTGTATAATCAGCACATGTGATACCGTTCGTGCGATGTTGGTCCTTTGGGATGTTAGTAGTGCAACCGACATGCCCCGGGTCATTCCCGCGACCAATCTCCGCCCTTCCCACCGGACTTTTCGTCCAGTCGTACATCGAGCAGCACCATTGAACGATCGATGCTCTTCGCCATGTCGTACACGGTGAGCAGCGTCACGGCGACCGCGGTCAGCGCTTCCATCTCGACGCCGGTTT
>PLLD01000062.1 GCA_003141205.1 Gemmatimonadota bacterium | reverse complement strand
CGTGGGCAGCTTTGGAGGCGTGACGTACGCGGCCCGCCGTAACGTGGCCGCGGGGTCCGGCGTTCGGACGGCAGGGTGGCAGTCGCGAGGGGGCGTCCCATCGTCCACGATATTCTCTCGCGTGCCGAACGCGGGCCAGATGGCGGCGCAACCGGGGACGGGTCGCGTCGTGTATCGCGGATCGGCTGCAGGCGCAGGTGGGATATCAGCTCGTGGCTCGAATGCAGGTGGGCGCGTGGTAGGCGTCCCCAGCTGGTCCCACGCCGCGATCGGCGTACCCCAAGGCACCCGCGTCGCGCCCGCGCCGCGGATGACGGTCGAATCGCCGGCACGCGCCAGCGCGCCATCCAGCTCCGCGCCTCGAGGTGGAGGCCGGGGGATGTCGGGGGGCGGTGGTCGTAGCGGCGGAGGCTGGAGCGGTGGACACGCGCACTCCGGTGGTGGTGGTGGTGGTGGTNNGTGGTGGTGGTGGTGGCGGCGGGGGCGGGGGGCATCACCGATAGGATCGATCACTCAGTCGTCGCAGGCCCGCGCACGGTTACGAGTGCGGCTGCCCATTATCTGGGGAGCCGCACTCGTCGCGTTGTGGGCGCCGCCGCGCGCGCGCGCGCAGCAGGTGACGGACGTGCGTGTCCGCGATGCGAACGGCCAGTTCGATCTCTGGATCCCGACGCCGAAGCGCCCCGACGACAACTATACAAACGGCGCGCAGCTCTTCATTGGCGTTGACGGCGCATTGCTCTGGGGCCGACTCTTCGCGCGCCACTCGCCGGCGTGCGCCCGCGCGACCGATGGCGCGGATCGCAGGTGTGCGTCCAGCGAGATTCGATTCGGTCAGGACATGTATACGCCGCGGAGTGCCCTGACCGCGACCGAGCCCGTACCCGGCGAACGGCCCTACGCCGGCTGGCTGTATCTCGCGGAGACAGGACGTCTCGCGACGGCACGTCGCTCCGATGCGGTGACACTCGAGCTCGGCGTCACGGGGCGGCCGTCGCTCGCGGAAGCGATCCAGACCAACTGGCACTCCCTCATCGGCTATCCCCGTGCGCTCGGCTGGACGCACCAGATCCCCTTCGAGCCGGGGATCCTCGTTGCGTACGAGCATCGGCAGGAGGTGTGGCGCGTGCGCGTGGGGGATGTGCCGATCGTGTCGCTGGTTCCGGCCGGAAATGTCTCCGTGGGTAACGTCCTGACCGGCGCGTCGGTTGGCATGGACGCGCGTGTCGGCTACGCCGCGACCACCCCGTGGACGAGCAGCGAGCGCCGGCACCGGAAGCCGGTCGCGCTGTACGCTCTCGCGGGGGCACGCGAAGACTGGATCGCCTACAATCTGTTTCTCGACCACAGCACGACCGATCCCGCCGTGCACGTCGATAAGCGGTCCTGGGTCACGCAATACGATGTCGGCGCCGGGGCGCGTCTGTGGATGTTGGAGCTGGAGTTTCGGGGCATCACGCGCACGCGCGAGTATGCGACGGATCGTCCCACCGAACCCTACGCCGTGATCAGCGTGGGTTGGAGTGGCGGGTGGTGATGCTGCACGCCGCGAGCAGCCGCTGCGGCTCCGGCGCATCGGGGTAGAGCGCGTGCGCGCGCCCCGCGTGCGCCCGTACGCTGTCGCACTGGCGTCGTCGCTCGGCCAGCGCCGCAAGCCGGATCTGGATGCGGTAGCTGCCCGGATCGAGGCGTGCGGCGGCGGCTATTGCGCCGGTGCTTTCGGCATCGGTGAAGATCGCCATCGCCACACCGGACGCGGCGCTGCGCGCCGCCGCGATGATCCCCGCGACCGCCACGATGAGCGCGAGAGCGAGCGCGGCCGGTCGCGGAAGCGGTACGGTGATGCGCGGTGTGGCTGGCGGCTCGAGCATCCCGTTCAGCGTCCCGAGAAGGGACCAGCCGATCAGGCTCGGCGTCGGCAGCAGGAGGACCGCGTCGAACGCTCCAACGATGCAGAGCACGGCCAGCGTCGCGAGCAGTGCGAATCCGGCGAGCATGCCGTCGCCCCCTCGGTCGGCCGCCGCCGTCGCGCGCGCCGCTTCGACGCCGAGCCCGACAAACGCCAGGATGAGGCAAAGAAAAGCAGGCACGCCCCGCTCGGCGAGCATGGCCGCCCAGTCGCTGCTGGGCCAGGGGTTCTCCGTCATGCCCGTGTCCCGATCGAGCGACGGGTCTCCCGGCTGCACGATCTGGGGATAGGCGACGGACCAGTTGCCGGGGCCAACACCGAGAACCGGGTGGTGCAGCGCGAGCCGCGCCGTGTTGCCGTATTGGACCAGTCGCCCATGTCCGCTCCCTTCTCGGTAATCCGCGACGCCGAATGCGGAATCGAGATACGGCGACTGACTTTTCCAGTGGAGCACGTTGGGCAGGGTAACGGCGCCGATGATCCCCGCCAGCATCGCGATCGCGAGAAGGGCGCTCCGGGCGATGAGCACGGGGTTGAGCCACGCGGACCGCGCCCGCCAGGCGACCGGTCCCGCCACGCACGCCGCGACCACGAGCGCGAGCCACGCGGCGCGTGAGCGGGACAGGACCAATACCGCCGCGATGACCGTGGTACCGAGCGCGCCCGCGAAAAGGCGTCCGGGGCGCCGCGCGGTGAGCATGGCGAAGATGAGAGCCGGGGTCCCGATGGCCGCCAGATGGGCGACGAAGTTGCGGTTACCCAGCGTGCCGCCCGGCGCGCGATTCAGGCTGAAGAAGTCACTGTGGGCGCCATATGCTTGCAGCAGAGCAGCGCCTGCGGCGGCCGCCACGCCGGCGGCGATTCCGGCGATCAACCGCCGGCCGTGCCCCGCGCGGGCGAGGGAGCGGGCCGACCAGAAGATCGCGAGACCCGATCCGGTCACCGCGAGAGCGCGTGCTGCGGCCCATCCATTCGTCGCGGTGGTCGCGGACAGCGCGCTCAGCGCGAGAAACGCGGCGAGAAGGGTGTCCACGCGCGTCAGGGCGAGGCGCCGCGCGCCGAGCAGCAGCGCCGTGGCCGCGATGAGCGCGGTCAGATGGAGGGCGAGCTCCTTGGGGACGAAATACCGGTCGAG
>PLLD01000093.1 GCA_003141205.1 Gemmatimonadota bacterium | reverse complement strand
CGTCGCCGACGATCCCGTAGTCCGCGAGCTTGAAGATCGGCGCATCCCGATCGGTGTTGATCGCGACGATCGTCTTGGAGTTCCGCATTCCGGCGATGTGCTGAATGGCGCCCGAGATCCCCACGGCGACGTACAGGTCCGGACTGACCAGCCGTCCCGTCTGCCCGATCTGATCGGCGTACGGCCGCCATCCGTCATCCGTGACCGCACGGGTCGCACCCACCGCGGCGTTGCCGAACGCCGCCGCCAGCTCCTCCACGATCCGGAAATTCGCCGCCGCCCTCAGCCCGCGCCCGCCACTCACGATGATCGGGGCCTCGCCGAGATCGAGCGCGGCACCATTCCCCTCCTTGACCTCGGTGACGACCACACGCGAGGCCGCGGGATCCCCCACCGGCTCGATGCGCTCAACCCGTTCGCCGCGCGGCGCGGCGACCGGCTGCACGGCTCCCGGACGCATGGCGACGACCACGGGCGTGCCCGACAGCGCGAGCGTCGCGATCACCTTCCCCGTGTTGATCGGGTGTGTCGCCAGGAGATCAGCGCCCTCGGCGGCGAGATGCGTGACATCGACCGCGACCGCGCACCCGAGCTTGGCCGCTACACGCGGCGCGAGATCGCGTCCCTCGGCGCTGGCGGCGAAGATTCCCAGTCGATACCCGCCCACGGAGATCCGGGCCGCGGCCAGCGCCGCGGCCGCCTCGGGATTGTACCGCGCGAAGGCAGAGTGCTCGCACACGAGGACTGTATCGGCACCATGCGCGGCCAGACGCGACGCGTGGGCCGTCACTCCGCTGCCGCCAAGGAGCAGCGCGTGCACCTCACCCCCGCCGGCGGCGTCGGCGAGCCCGCGCGCCGCCGCGAGTGCCTCGAGGGCCACCTTGCGCAGGATGTCGCCGCGTCGCTCCGCAAATACGAGAATCGGAGGCATTACAGAACCTTCGCCTCATCGTGCAGCAGGCGCACGAGCTCCGGCACCGCCCCGACCCCTTCGCCGATGATCCGCCCCCCTATGCGCTCGGGTGGAAGGGCCAGCCGCCGCACAGTGACGCGGGGGGCGTCGAGCGTCACCGGTCGCACCTCGAGCGGCTTCTTCTTCGCCCCCATGATCCCTTTGAGCGTCGGGAGTCGCTCGGTGTTGAGCCCCTGGTCGACCGTGATGACCGCCGGAAGGGGGAACTCGACGATCTCCTGCGCCCCTTCGAGCTCGCGCTGCGCGCGCCCTCGCCCGTTGGCAATCTCCAGCTTCGATACCGCCGTCACGCACGGGAGACCCAGCAGCTCCGCGATGACGGGGCCGGTGACGCCGTTTGCACGATCGACCGCGAGCCGTCCGAGGAAGATGCCGTCGTAGCCGCCGTCCCGCAGCGCGTCGGCCAGAGCCCGGGCCACGGGAAGGTCGTCCGCGCCGACGCTCGCCGCCTGCAGATGGATTCCGCGGTCGGCTCCCATGCTGAGCGCCTTGCGGATCTGCTCCTGAACCACGTCGGGTCCGAGCGACAGGACGACGACCTCGCCGGTCCCCACCTGCTCCTTGAGGCGGAGCGCGGCCTCGACGGCCCAGAGATCGAAATCGTTGACATCGTACGCGAGCCCGACCTCGTCGATCGTCGTCCCACCGGGAGCAATCGTAAAGCGGCGATCCATCACAGGAACGCGCTTGATACACACCGCGATCTTCACAATCCCTCGCTGACGCCGTTTGCGGTCGTCACGAAGATAACCGGCGCCCGCGATAGTCGTGCGCGAGATACACCGCGAGGTCGAACGCACGGTATCCCAGCCGCCGAATGGAAACGCGACCCACCAGGCGCACGTCCGCGAAATCGGGTGCGAACATCGCCGCGACGTCGTGTCGCGCCGGCAGCCGGTCGACGATGACCGCGTCCCGGCCGACGAGCGAATCCGCGTCGTACAGGAACTGAAAGTGGCGCGGGTCATTGCTGAGGGCGACGACGGGAACGGACGGCCCGAGCGCATAGGCGGCCTTCGCGGCCTGAATCCAGCTGGTGCCCGCGACGAAGGTCCCGGGACGCTCGCGCAATCCCAGCGAATCGAGACCGCGGGGCAGATCCGTCCAGTCCAGCGCTTCGAGCGTCGGATCGCCGTGCGCGACGATGGCGGGTGCCGCGCGCCCCAGCCACCCGGTCGCGGACGCGCTGGTGAGCAGGAGGACCAGCGCAGCGTATGTGGTCGTCGAGGCGATGAGCCAGTACCGCGCGCCGCGATCCCCGGCGTCGAGGCGCGTCGCCATCGCGGCACCGAGCAGGGGAACGAGCAGCAGCCAGCCCGGCGCGGGCCAATGCGGAAGGCCGGGCCGCCCACCGAGCGAGACGAGAGTGAAGATCAGGACGGGGCCGCCACCGAGACAGACGAGCAGCCACGCGCGGTCGTCGGCCGGCCCGCGGGCAACCGCGCGCACGAGGACGCCGACGAGCGGAACCCATATCCACGGAAGCACCCAGAGCGCCTGGCCCGCGAGGTTCTGCCCGAGCGAGGCGAGCCGCTGTGGGAGAGTCACCTGCCCCGCGACGGAGCCGCGGCCCAGTTGAAAGGCGAACGACACCCACCCGTGGTGGGCATTCCACAGCAGGTCCGGCGAAAAAATCGCCAGCGCGATAGCCGCCGCAACGTACGGCTCCGGTCGCGACCACCAGCGGCGCGCCGTGGGACTCGTGCACAGATAGGTCGCGGCGCCGGCCAGGAACAGCATGGCGTGATACTTGGATAGGAGAGCGATCCCGGCGCTGATACCCGTGCCGATCCACCAGGCCGTCGGAGTCGCTGCATTCCGATCCACCGCCCGAACGAAGCAATACGTCGCGGTCACGAGGGCGAACGCGAGGGGTCCGTCGGGGAGCACCCATCCCCCCGTGCTCACCGCGAAAACGGCTGAGATGTTGAGGAGGAGCGCCGCGAGCGCGCCGGCGCGCTCGCCGAAGAGCCGAGCGGTCAGCCGATACAGCATCCAGGTGGTCGCGGCGAACAGGAGGATGAAGGGGGCCCGCACCACGAGCGCGTGCTCGCCACCGAGAGAAGCGGCCGCGTGAGCGATCCAGAACGACAGGGGCGGGTGATCGAAGTATCCGCCAGAAAACCGGCGACCGACCACGACCTCGTAGGTCTCGTCGACGCCGAGCCCCATCGCGGCGGCCGTGACGAGACGCACGGCGGTTCCCAGCACGATCACCCATCCGACGGCGCGGTGCGCCCGAAAAGCGGCCGAGGGCGCGGTCAGGGCACGCGCCGGGGCCATCACCGAAAGGCGTCGAGTCCGGTGATCGCCTGGCCGAGAACGAGTGTGTGGATGTCGTGCGTCCCCTCGTACGTGTAGACGCTTTCGAGGTTCTCCATGTGTCGCATCGCTCCGTACTCGGCCAGGATGCCGTTGCCGCCGAGGAGGCGGCGCGCCTCGCGCGCGATGTCGGTCGCGACGCTCACGTTGTTGCGCTTGGCGAGCGAGACCTGCTGCGGCGTCGCTGTCCCGGCATCCTTGAGGCGGCCGAGGTGGAGGGCGAGCAGCTGTCCCTTCACGATCTCGGTCAACATGTCGGCGAGCCGGGCCTGCTGGATCTGGAAGCCGCCGATAGGACGCCCGAACATCACCCGCGTCTTGGAGTACGCCACCGCTTCGTCGAAGCAGGCCATGGCGGCTCCCATCGCACCCCACGCGATCCCGTACCGCGCCTGCGTGAGACAGAGGAGCGGGCTCTTGAGCCCGCCCGAGAGGGGCAGGATCGCGTCGGCCGGCAGGCGCACGTCCTGGAAGACCAGCTCACTCGTGTCCGACGCGCGGAGCGACAGCTTCCCCTTCTGGTCTTTCGCCGTGAAGCCCGGAGTATCGGTGGGCACGAGGAACCCGCGGATCGAGTGCTCGGCATCCCCGGTCTTGGCCCACACCACCGCCACCTGAGCCATCGACCCGTTGGTGATCCACATCTTCGCGCCGTTGAGCACCCAGCCGCGCGAGCCATCCTGCCGCGCCGTGGTGAGCATCCCGCCGGGATCGGATCCAAAGTCGGGCTCCGTGAGACCGAAGCACCCAATGATCTCGCCGGCCGCCATCTTCGGGAGGTAATGGCGCTTCTGCTCTTCGCTTCCGAAGGCGAAGATCGGATACATGACGAGCGCGCCCTGGACCGATGCGAAGGAACGAATGCCGGAGTCGCCGCGCTCGAGCTCCTGCATGATGAGACCGTACGCGACGTTATTGAGCCCTGCGCATCCATACGTCTCGGGGAGATTGGCTCCGAGGACGCCGAGCTCGGCCAACGGTCCGACCAGCTCGCGCGGGAACCGCCCGTCGACGTAGCAGGTGCCGATGATGGGGAGGACGTGCGCTTCGACGAAGCGGCGCACGCTGTCCCGGACGGCACGCTCCTCTTCCGCCAGCGAGCCATCGATCGCGAAGAAGTCCGTCGTCACCGCGGAAACGTAACCGTCCCGGCCGGCTCGAAGGTACGCGTCTCGCTCGCCCAGATCCGCGTCACGATTTCGAGCGTGGACGCGCCAATCGTGACGGCGTGGACGGAGGCGGGACGATCGCCGCGCGACCGGCTCGAGAGCGTTCCGGCGACCGCGACCACCGTCGCGTGTCCATCTCCGGTCACCC
This sequence comes from Gemmatimonadota bacterium, assembly GCA_003141205.1. Lineage (GTDB taxonomy): Bacteria > Gemmatimonadota > Gemmatimonadetes > Gemmatimonadales > Gemmatimonadaceae > FEN-1251. Next base: position 311 of record PLLD01000093.1, on the reverse strand, counting down.
GTGCGATGGTTTCCTGGTGATCGTGCCCGCAGAGGACGAGGTCCACCCCCATCTCGACGAACGCGCCGACGATCGCGGGGCCACGTCGCATGCCGTAGCGGTGGGACAGCTCCCCCCGGAGCGGACTGTGATGCATGACGATGACCCGCGCGTCCCCCGCCGGCGGNNTCCGCGCGAACTCCTCGGCCGCGTGCGCTAGCTGCGCCGGGGCCAAGGCGCCGATCACTCCGATGTCCCGCGGATTGTGCGTGAGGGTGCGCCACGAGACCCCCTGCGCCGTGTTGAGCCCGACGAACGTCGCGCCCGGCACG
>PLLD01000107.1 GCA_003141205.1 Gemmatimonadota bacterium | reverse complement strand
ACGTGCTCCTCAAGTTCTATGAGGCCGTCGCGCCGGCGTTCGTCGCGATCCTCACGCGGCACGGCATCGACCGCGGAGCCCTCGAGCGCGCATTGTCCGCTTTCGATTATGCCGAGCCTGGCGGTGCGCCCCTCCTGGGTGTCCGTGGCGTCAGCATCATCTGCCACGGGAAATCGAGCGCGCGCGCGATCAAGAACGCGATCGGGCTCGCCCTTCGGGCGGTGGAGTCCCGGATGTCGGAGCACATCGAACGGCGGCTCGCGGACGTCCTGGGGGCGCTGGATCCGTCGGGTGCGCCGGGCGTGCCGGGCGCGCCGGCGGCGGTCACCGGGAGCGCCCGCTCGTGAAGCGCCCCATCGCCTACCTGTCCGGCACCGGCCGAAGCCTGCCCGAGACGGTGCTGCACAACGCGGACTTCGCAGCGATGGGACTCGAGACGTCGGACGCCTGGATCGTCGAGCGCTCGGGGATTCGGACGCGGCGCATCGCGAAAAAGGGCGAGTCGACGACATCGATGGGAGCCGAAGCGGCCCGCCGCGCGATGGAGAAGGCGGGCGTCGCGCCCGGCGAGGTCGACGCGATCATCCTCAGCACAGCGACGCCCGATCGGCTCCTCCCGGCGACGGCGGTCGAGATCCAGGCGGTCCTTGGCGCGACGCGGGCCGTGGCGTTCGACATCGCCGCCGCATGCTCCGGCTGGGTATTCGGTCTGGCGCTCGCCGAGAGCATGCTGATCGCGGGGCAGGCGGAAACGCTGCTCGTGATCGCGTCGGAGAAGCTGAGCTCGATCGTCGACTGGACCGACCGGTCGACGTGCGTCCTGTTCGGTGACGCCGCGGGGGCGGCCGTCGTGCAGCGCTCGAAGCAGCATCGCGGGATCCTCTCCTCCTTCATGCGGAGCGATGGGACGCTCGCCGACCTGTTGCAGCGCCCGCACGGCGGCGCCAAGACCCCCATGTCGGAACAGGTGCTGCGTGACCGATCGCACTTCATCCGGATGAACGGCCGCGAGGTATTCCGGCATTCCGTGCGCTCGATGGCGGAAGCCACCGACCGGGCGCTCGACGGTGCGCGTCTCACGGGGCGGGACATCGACCTCTTCATCCCGCACCAGGCGAATATCCGCATCATCGAGGCGACGGCCAAGCACGCGAACATTCCGCTCGAGAAGGTCTTCATCAACGTCGATCGGTACGGCAATACATCGTCGGCCACCATCCCGGTGGCGCTCGACGAGGCGATCGAATCCGGACGCGTCCACGAAGGCTCGACGGTTCTCTTCGTGGCGTTCGGTGCCGGCTTCACGTGGGGCTCGATGGTCGTCCGGTTCTGAGCGTCGTCGCAATGGATATCGTGCTGCTCTTTCCGGGCCAGGGGTCGCAGCGACCGGGCATGGGGTACGAGCTCGCGGAGGCGTTTCCGGCGGCGCGCGCGGCGTTCGATGCGGTCGACGCGGCGCTCGATGTCGGGCTGAGCCGGCTCTGCTTCGAGGGGCCCGCCGATGAGCTGACGCGGACCGAGAACGCGCAGCCGGCGCTGCTCGCGCATTCGGCGGCAGTCTGGGCGGTCGTGCGCGAATCGGTCGGCGCGCGCGTGCGGGCGGCCGCGGGCCATTCGCTCGGAGAATTCACGGCGTATTACGCGGCGGACGCGCTCACGCTGCCGGCCGCGGCCCGGCTCGTGCGGCGGCGCGGAGAGCTTATGCGCGCGGCGGGGGAGGCGCGCCCTGGGGCCATGGCCGCGATCCTCGGGCAGATGCAGACGTCGGTCGAGGACATATGCCGGCGCGCATCCGAGACGGCGGGCGAGGTCGTGCCGGCCAACTTCAACGCACCCGACCAGACCGTCATTTCCGGCGAAATCGCTGGTGTCGAGAGTGCGATGGCGCTCGCGCAGGACGCGGGGGCCAAGCGTGCGATCCGCTTACCCGTCAGCGGCGCGTTTCACTCCCCGCTCATGGCCCCGGCGGAACCCGGTTTGCGGGCAGCTCTGGCGGACGCCGCCTTCGCGGCCCCCGCGATCCCGGTCTACGCCAACGTGGATGCCCAGCCGGTCCGGACGGCGGCCGCCGCGGAGGACGGGCTCCGCCGTCAGCTGACGGCGCCCGTGCGCTGGGTCGATGTGGTACGCGCGCTGGCGGCCGAGTATCCCGGGGCGGTGTTCGTGGAGATGGGCCCGGGCGCGGTCCTGACCGGGCTCGTCTCCCGGATCGCGCCGCAGGTCGCGACGGCGACGTGCGGCACGCCGGCCGACGTCGAGCGGTTGCTCGGGCACCTCGCGGCCGGGGTATCCTGAGTGCGCATCGATCTCACGGGGCGCGTCGCCGTCGTCACGGGTGGCTCGCGCGGCATCGGATTGGGGATCGCCCGCACCCTGGCGGAATGCGGCGCCCAGGTGGCCGTCGTGGGGCGCGACGGAGAGCGAGCCGCGGCTGCTGCGGCCGAGCTCGGGGCGAGTGCCAGGGCCTACGCGTGCGATGTCGCACGGACCGCGGACGTGGATGCGCTCGTCGCCACGGTGGAGCGGGAGATGGGCTCGCTGGACATCCTCGTGAACAATGCCGGGATCACGCGCGACAACCTGCTCATCCGGCTCAAGGATTCCGATTGGGCCGACGTCATCGACGCCAATCTGCGCGGGGCTTTCGCCACTACGCGTGCCGCCGCGCGCGGGATGCTCAAGCGCCGGTGGGGACGGATCATCAACATATCGAGCGTCGTGGGGCTGATCGGCAACAAGGGGCAGGCGAATTACGCCGCCAGTAAAGCCGGGCTGATCGGTTTCAGCAAGTCGGTTGCGCGCGAGCTGGCGTCGCGCCACATCTTGGTGAACGTGGTCGCGCCGGGGTTCATCGAGACGGACATGACGGCGGCCATGACGGCGGAGGCCCGTGCCGCGCTCGAGCAGCGGATTCCGCTCGAGCGCCTGGGAGCGCCGGCCGATGTCGCCGGGGTGGTGGCGTTTCTGGCGTCCGACGCCGCCTCCTACATCACGGGGCAGGTCATTGCGGTGGATGGGGGGCTGGCGATGTGAGCGTGGAACGGCACGGTCGGGAATAGGCTAGATTCTGGGGATCAACGAACCTTCTGCTCTCGCGAGGGCTGCATGGCTGGTACGAACGCTGATAAGGTCAAGGACATCATCGAGAAAGAGCTGGGCGTCGAGCGCGACAAGCTGACGGATGATGCCAACTTCATCGAGGATCTGGGTGCCGACAGCCTGGACATCGTCGAGCTCGTCATGGAATTCGAGAAGGAATTCAACATCGACATTCCGGACGAGGACGCCGAGAAGCTCAAGACGGTCGGCGATGCGATGGGGTATCTGAAGCAAAAGGTTGGTGCGTGACGCGTCGGCGGGTCGTCGTCACCGGGCTCGGCGTCCTGTCCCCGGTTGGAAAGGACGTCCCGACAACCTGGCGCGCACTTTTGGCAGGGTGTAGTGGCTCGGGGCCGATCTTGCGTTTCGATGCGAGCGCATTCCCGGTCCGGTTCGCGGCGGAGGTCAAGGGGTTCGATCCGCTTGAATACATGGATCGCAAGGAGGCGCGCCGGGCCGATCCGTACGTGCAATACGCCATGGCCGCGGCGGTCGAGGCGATGACCGATGCGGGCTTCGGCGACGGAACGGGGTTCGATCCCGAGCGCTGCGCCGTCGTCGTGGGAAGCGGCATCGGCGGCGTCGCGACATTTGAGGAACAGCACGATGCGTATCGCGACCAGGGTCCGCGCCGGGTGTCGCCCTTTTTCGTCCCGATGTTCATTACCGACATCGCGGCCGGGATGATCTCGATGCGGTACGGAGCCAAGGGGCCGAATTATGCCACGGTCTCGGCGTGCGCGACGGGCGCCCACGCCATCGGCTCCGGCTTCCGCATGATCCAGTACGGCGATGCCGACGTCGCGCTCTGCGGCGGCGCGGAGGCGACGATTACGCCCATGGGCGTCGGGGGCTTCGCCAGCATGAAGGCGCTGTCCGAGCGCAACGACTCCCCCGCGACGGCGTCGCGCCCCTTCGATGCCACGCGCGACGGGTTCGTCCTCGGGGAGGGCGCGGGGATCGTCGTGCTCGAGGAGCTCGGGCACGCCCGCCGGCGCGGGGCGCGGATTCACGCCGAGATCGTCGGTTTCGGAGCGACGGGGGACGCGCATCATCTTACCGCGCCTGCGCCCGGCGGCGAAGGCGCGCAGCGGGCGATGCGCGTGGCGCTCGCGGATGCCGGGCTCGCGCTCGACGAGGTGCAGTACGTCAACGCCCATGGCACGTCCACGCCCACGGGCGACGCGAGCGAGACGCAGGCGATCAAGGGTGTTTTCGGCGAGCACGCCCGCGCGATCAACGTGAGCTCGACCAAATCCGCCACCGGCCATATGCTCGGCGCTGCCGGGGGAGCGGAGTTCGTCTTCACGACGCTCGCGGTCCGCGACGCGGTCATCCCCCCGACGATCAACTACACGACGGCGGATCCGGCGTGCGATCTGAACTACACGCCGAACGTTCCGGTCGAGCGGGAGGTCACGGCAGCCCTCTCGAACAGCTTCGGATTCGGCGGGCACAATGCGGCCCTCGCGGTCCGTCGCTTCGAGGACTGAGCGGGCGATGCCGTACGCTCCGGCCGCAGCACCGGCCGCATCACCGGCCGCATCACAGGCCGCATCACAGGCCGCATCGCCGGCCGCCGCAGCCGTCGATCCGTGTCGGATTTCCGATCCCGCTCTCCGATCGGTGGCGGAGAAGATTGCGGGGGGGGAGCGCTTGAGCGATGCCGATGCCGTGACGCTGTTCGAGACGCCGGACATCCTGGCCGTCGGAGCGCTCGCCGACGCGGTGAATCGGGTGAAGCACGGCGACCGCGTCACCTTCGCGGCCAACCAGCATCTCAATCCGACCAATATCTGCATCCTGCGGAAGACCTGCGTCTTCTGCTCGTACGCGCGCCTGCCCAAGGAGGAGGGGGCATACCGGTACACGCTGGAGCAGGTATTCGCGGAGGCCGCCCTCACCGATGGAATCACCCGCGAGTTCCACATCGTGGGCGGGCTCGACATGGGCGCCGGGATCCAGTATTACAGCGACATCTTTCGCGGCCTGAAAGAGCGCTACCCCTACGTGCACATCAAGGCCCTGACGGCGGTCGAGATCGCCCACCTGGCACGCATCGAGTCGATGTCGGTGGCCGATGTGCTGCGCGCGCTGCGCGAGGCCGGGCTCGACACGATGCCCGGGGGGGGCGCCGAGGTGTTCAGTCCCGCGGTGCGCGAGACGATCGCCGATCGCAAGCTCGCCGCCGACGAGTGGCTCGACGTGCACCGCACGGCGCATGCCCTCGGGATCCGGTCGAATTGCACGATGCTCTACGGACACGTCGAGACGACCGCCGACCGCGTCGCGCATCTGTCCGCCCTGCGGGGGCTGCAGGATGCGACGGGCGGCTTCCTGGCGTACATCCCCCTGGCATATCACCCCGATCACAACGAGCTCGGGAAGACGCTGGGCCGCGAGGGGACGGCGACGAGCGGGTTCGACGACATCCGCAACCTTGCCGTGGGGCGGCTCTACCTCGACAACATCGACCACATCAAGACGCATTGGGTCATGGTGACGCCGTACCTCTCACAGGCGGCGCTCGCCTTCGGCGTCGACGACATCGAGGGGACGATGGTGCGGGAGAAGGTGTACCATGAGGCCGGCGCGCAAACGGCACAGCACATGGCGCTCCCGGACATCCTCCGCCTCATTCGCGGGGCCGGGAAGATCCCCGTCGAGCGGGACGCGCTGTATCAGGTCGTGCGCGAGCATGGCGACGACGACGGCTCACCGGTGGTGCATGCCGCGTGAGGCGGGAACGCCGCCGCACCCGCAGCGGATGCGAGTCGGCCGCATTCCCTACGTCAACTGCTATCCCGTCTACGGCGCGGTCGATCGCGGCATCGTTGCGCTGGACGCGGATCTGGTCGATGGGGTACCCACCGCGCTGAACCAGGCCATGGCCGACGGCGCGCTCGATGTGAGCGTCGTGTCGGCGGTCGAATACGCGCGCGACGCGGCGCGCTACCTCCTGTTGCCGGATCTGGCGATCTCGTGCGACGGCCCGGTGCGGAGCGTTCTGCTGCTCGCCCGGCGCCCGGCCGGCGATCTCGACGGCCAGGACGTGGTGGTCAGCCGGAGCTCGATGACGAGCGTCGCGTTGCTTGGGTTGCTGTTCGCGCACGTCTGGCGGGCCCAGCCCGCCTTCGTCCCGGGCGACGCCGAGGTGAGCGACGTCGCCGGCTTCGCGGCGGACCCGCACGACGCCCGCCTCGTGATCGGCGACGCGGCCTTGCTCCTGACCGGCGGCGCCGCGGCCGCCGTCCGCGCGGAGTATCCCTTCGTGTACGACCTGGGCGCGGAGTGGAAGCGCTGGACCGGGCTGCCTTTCGTCTTCGCCGTGTGGGTCGCCCAGCGCGCCACGCCGGTCGCCGACGCCCTCCGGGTCCATGGCGGCCTGATCGCCTCACGCGACTGGGGGATCGACCATCTCGATCTTCTCGCGGCCCAGGCGTCCGGCGTGACCGGCGTGCCCTCGGGGGCGTGTCTCGATTATCTGTCCGGACTGGATTACGGCCTGTCGTATCCACACCTTGCCGGCCTCACCGAGTTCTACCGGCGACTCGTTCTTGCGGGCGATGTCCCGGATGGGACCCTCGCCTTTCTGCCGGCCGCGTGACGATGGCGACGACCATGTCGACGCGAGGGCGGAGCGAGCTGCTCGACTTCTACGAGCGGGCGCCGCTGCTCGAGCTTGGCGCGGAAGCCGATCGCGTCCGCCGGGAGCGGCATCCGGATGACGTGGTGACGTTCATCGTCGATCGGAACATCAACTATACGAACGTCTGCGTGGCCGACTGCGGATTCTGTGCCTTCTATCGCCGGCCGAAGCACCCGGAAGGGTACACGCTGTCGTACGAGCAGATCGGGCAGAAGATCGAGGAGACGAAGGCGTTGGGGGGTGTCCAGATCCTGATGCAGGGGGGGCACAATCCGTACATCCCCTTCGAGTGGTACCTGAACCTCCTGCGGTACATCAAGGAGCACCACCCGATTCACATTCACGGATTCAGTCCGAGCGAGATCGATTTCTTCGCGAAGCTGTACCGGATGGATGCGCGCACCGTGATTCGCGAGCTGCAGGGCGCGGGCCTCGTACCCATCCCGGGCGGCGGCGGCGAGATCCTGGTGCAGCGCGTGCGCGACATCGTCGCGCGAAAGAAGGCGGGGGCCGATCGGTGGCTCGAGATCATGGAGCTCGCGCACGCGGAGGGGATGCGGACGTCCGTCACCATGATGTACGGAATCGGCGAGACGCTGGCCGAGCGCATCGAGCATCTGGAGCGCGTGCGCGCCGTGCAGGAGCGGACGGGAGGATTTACGGCGTTCATCTGCTGGCCGCTGCAGCCGGAGAACACGCCGACGATGTCGCAGCAGCCCAAAACCGATGCGGTCGACTATCTGCGGACCGTCGCGATCGCACGCATCGTGCTCGACAACGTCCCGAATCTCCAATCGAGCTGGGTCACGATGGGGATGAAGATCGGTCAGCTCGCGCTCCGCTTCGGGTGCAATGACTTCGGCTCCCTCATGATCGAGGAAAACGTCGTGTCCGCGGCCAATACGACCCACCGGACCACGATCGCGGAGATGGAGCGGCTGATCCGCGACGCGGGGTTCACGCCCGCCCGCCGGCGCCAGGATTACTCGGTCATCGCCGCGGCGGCCTGAGCGCGTGACCGTCCGCTCCGGCATCGGCTACGATTCCCACCGCTTTGCCGACGGCGGACCGCTCCTGCTGGGCGGCGTCCAGATCCCGGCCGCCGTCCATCTCGTGGGCCATTCCGATGGCGACGCCGTCGCGCACGCCATCACCGACGCGGTGCTGGGCGCCGCGGGACTGGGCGACATCGGTGCGATGTTCGCCGACACCGACGCCGCCAATCGCGGGCGCGATTCGCTGGAGATGCTGCGGGCGGCGGCGGCCCGCGTGCGCGACCGCGGCTTCGCGCCCCAGCAGGTCGACGTCACGGTGATCGTGGAGGAGCCGCGCATCGAGGGGTATCGCGCCGAGATGGCGGTCGCACTCGCCGCGGCGCTCGGGATCGCGCCGGACGCCGTGAACGTGAAGGGGAAGAGCAACGAAGGGATGGGATGGATCGGGCGGCGTGAAGGACTCGCGGTCATCGCGGTCGCAACGGTCGTCGCGGGCCCGTCCGGGCGCTGACGTGCCGGGCGGCGCCGCGATGGCGCGCGCCTTCCGGCTCGAGCCGTTCGGTGACTTCCTCGCGCTCGAGCGCGGGACGGCCGCGCCGACGCGGGAGGCCTATGCGCGCGACGTGGCGCGCCTCGTGACCTACGCGGTGGCTCACGGCGCCGCGGATCCGGCCGCGCTGGATGCGCGTCGCCTCCGGGACTTCGTCTATCACCTGAAGGACATCGGTCTCGCTCCCGCGTCGATCCGGCGCACCGTGTCGGCGGTCCGGACCTACTATCGCTTTCTGTTGGGCGACGGGCACGTCGTGCGGGACCCGACCGAGCGCCTCGAGACGCCGCGGCGCTGGCGGACCCTGCCCGATGTCCTCACCGTGGACGAAGCGGCGCGACTGCTGGCGGCGCCGACCCTCGACGACCCACTCGTGTTCCGGGATCGCGCCATGCTGGAGCTCGCGTACGGGGCGGGGCTGCGGGTGTCCGAGTGGATCGGTCTCGCGGTGCGCGACGTCCTCATGGCGGACGGGCTCCTGCGCGTGTTCGGGAAGGGGAGCAAGGAACGGCTGGTGCCGATCGGACGCCAGGCGATCGGGGCGGTCGCGGTCTACCTGCGCGAGCTGCGTCCGACGCTCGATCGCGGAAAGGGGGAGGGGCGCCTCCTGCTGAATGCGCGCGGCACGCCGCTGTCGCGGATGGGGGCGTGGAAGGTGCTCCGGAAGTACGTGGGGATCGCGGGGATTACGAAGCGCGTGACCCCGCACACCCTGCGGCATTCCTTCGCGACTCACCTGCTCGAAGGCGGCGCCGACCTCCGTGCCGTGCAGGAGATGCTGGGCCACGCCGACATCTCCACGACGCAGATCTACACGCACGTCGACCGCGCGTATCTCCGGCGGGTGCACCGGACGTTTCACCCGCGCTCGTGACGGAATAGATTCGTCACGATGGCCACGCCTTCCGCTCCCCGGCGGCCGATCCTCGTGATCGACAATTACGACTCCTTTACCTACAACCTCGTGCAATACCTCGGGGAGCTGGGGGAGCAGCCCATCGTCCGGCGGAATGACGCGATCACGCTCGACGAGGTGGGCGCGCTCGCGCCCCGCGCCATCGTCATTTCCCCCGGGCCGCGTACGCCGCACGAGGCGGGGATCAGCGTCCCCCTCATCCAGCGGTGGGGCGCGACGATTCCCATCCTCGGCGTGTGCCTCGGACACCAGGCGATCGGCGAGGCGTACGGCGGCACCGTGATCCGGGCCAAGCGGGTCATGCATGGCAAGACGTCGGCGATCATCCACGATGGCACCGGGATCTTCGCCGGCCTCGCCACGCCGCTCGACGTCATGCGGTATCACTCCCTCATCGTCGAGGGCGCCTCGCTTCCCGCCGAGCTGGAGGTCATCGCGCGCGCGGCGGATGACCCGGAAGAGATTCACGCGCTGCGGCACCGATCCCACCCGGTCTGGGGGGTGCAGTTCCATCCCGAGTCGATCCTCACGTCGGGCGGAAAGCGGATCCTGGAGAATTTTCTCCGACTCGCATCCTGACGCGATCGCCCCGTCGCTGGTGGCTCGCGACAGCCCCGCGTCCGGATTTGATTTTTGTCGCCAAGTCTCGTAGCTTCGGTGGCGTGGAATTTGCTGCGAATCGCCCGCGCAAACGCGGTAGCTGATGGCCATCCTCGCTGTTATCCCGGCCCGTCTCGCCGCCGTTCGGCTCCTGCGAAAGCCGCTCCGAGAGCTCGGCGGCGTCCCCATCGTTGTCCGCGTGTGGCAGCACGTATGCGCCATGAATGTGGCGGATCGGGTGGTCGTCGCGACCGAGAGCGACGAGGTGGCGGCCGCCGTTGGCAAGGCGGGCGCCGAATGCGTGCTGACGAGCCCCCTGCAGGCATCTGGCACGGATCGTGTTGCAGAAGTGTCTATGATGCAACCCTTTAGATCGTTTGACCTCGTGTGTAACGTGCAGGGGGATGAGCCATTCCTTACGGCGGAAGGGGTGCGCGGAGCGCTGGCGCAGGTCAACGACGCGGGCTTCCCGATCGGTACGGCCTCCGTCGCGGCCGGGGACGCCGTCCTGCATGACGCATCGATCGTGAAGGTCGTCTGCGCCGATGATGGCCGCGCACTGTATTTCTCGCGTGCGGCGATCCCGCACCTGCGGGATACGGCGGATCGCGGCGCACACGCGGGGCTCGTCCGGCAGCATCTCGGGGTATATGCGTATACCCGCTCGGCGCTGGCGCAGTGGGTCGCGCTCCCCCAACATCCTCTCGAGATCGCCGAACGGCTCGAGCAGTTGCGGCCGCTCGCGGCGGGCATGGCGATCGGGGTGGCGATGGCCGGGGAGGCTCCCCTGATGGGGGGAATCGATACGGAGGCGGATCTGACGCGGGCTAACGTCGTGTGGGCGGAATTCACAGCGGGGAGGGCGTGATGCCGACCGAGGCGCGGGAACAGACGACACGCTTCATCTTCATCACCGGCGGCGTGGTCTCGTCGCTGGGGAAGGGGATCGCCGCGGCATCGCTCGGCCGCCTGCTGGTCGAGCGGGGGCTGCGCGTGACGATGATGAAGTTCGATCCGTACCTGAACGTCGATCCGGGGACGATGTCGCCGTTCCAGCACGGCGAGGTCTTCGTCACCGACGACGGCGCCGAGACGGATCTCGATCTCGGGCACTACGAGCGGTTCATCGATCGCGCGCTGTCGCAGGCGAACAACGTCACCACCGGGCGCATCTACCTGAACGTCATCACGAAGGAGCGGCGCGGCGAGTTCCTCGGCTCGACGGTGCAGGTGATCCCGCACATCACGGATGAGATCAAGGGGGCGATGAAGCGGATCGCCCCGGACAACGACGTGGTGATCGTCGAGATCGGGGGGACGGTCGGCGACATCGAATCGCTCCCGTTCCTCGAGGCGATCCGGCAGTTTCGGCAGGAGGTCGGGCGCGAGAGCTCGCTGTTCATCCACCTCACGCTGGTTCCGTACATCGCCGCGGCCGGTGAAGTGAAGACCAAGCCGACGCAGCACTCCGTGCGCGAGCTCATGGAGATCGGGATCCAGCCCGACATCCTCATCTGCCGTACCGAGCGCCCCCTGTCCGACGAGACGAAGCGCAAGATCGCGCTCTTCTGTAACGTCGAGTTCGGCGCGGTGATCGAGAGCCGCGACGTTCCCACGATCTACGAGATCCCGCTCGCGTTCCACGAGCAGGGACTGGACACCCGCGTCGTCGAGCGCCTGGGACTCACGACGACCGAGCCCGATCTCTCGACCTGGCGGCTCATGGTGCAGCGGATCGTCGCGCCGCGCTCGCGCGTCCGCGTCGCGGTCGTCGGCAAGTACACGGAGTTCGTCGACAGCTACAAGAGCGTGCAGGAAGCCCTCATCCACGGCGGGATCGCCAACGACGTCGGCGTGGACATCGCCTGGATCGGAAGCGACCGGTTCACGGATTCCGCGCGCGCCCGCGAGCTGCTCGCGACCTGCGACGCGCTCCTCGTCCCCGGCGGATTCGGCGTGCGCGGCGTGGACGGGATGGCCGAAGCGGTGCGTGCGGCGCGTGAGACGGGGTTGCCGTTCCTCGGGATCTGCCTCGGCATGCAGGTCGCCATCATCGAGTTCGCGCGCAACGTCGTCGGGCTACCGGACAGCAACTCGAGCGAGTTCGCCCCGGAATGCGCCAATGCCGTGATCGCCCTCATGGAAGACCAGCAGCACGTCACCGATCTGGGTGGGACGATGCGTCTCGGCGCCTACGTCTGTCGCATCGCCCCACGGTCGCGCGCCGCCGAGGTGTACGGCGTGCCCGAGGTGCGCGAGCGGCACCGCCACCGGTACGAGGTCTCGAACCGGCACCGCGAGGCGCTGGTCGAGCACGGACTCAAGCTGAGCGGGCTGTCCCCCGATGGCTCCCTCGTCGAGATGGTCGAGCTGCCCGAGCATCCCTGGTTCATCGGCGTGCAGTTCCATCCGGAGCTGCGCTCCCGTCCGACCCGTCCGCACCCGTTGCTCGCGGGCCTCATCGCGGCCGCGGTCAAGCACGCGAGCCAGCGGCGAGCGGCCGGACACGCGGCGCGGCGGGCCGAGCCGCACGAGGGGTTGGTCGAGGCGGGCGACTAGTGCCCCATGCAGTGCCCCGTACAGTACCCCCGGCAGTGCCCCCGGCAGTGCCCCCGGCAGTGCCCCCGGCAGTGCCCCATGCCTTCCCGGCGAACGCATTCTTTCTGATCGCGGGTCCCTGCGTGGTCGAAGACGATGCGGTGATGCTCCCCGTGGCCGAACACCTGGCGCGACTGGCCGAGCGCCTTCCCGGCGGCGTGATCTTCAAGGCGAGCTTCGATAAGGCCAATCGCTCCGCGGCCGCGGGGGTGAGGGGTCCGGGGATCGAGCCGGGGCTCAGTGCGCTGCGGCGTGTGCGCGAGGCGACGGGACTCCGGACGCTGACCGACGTGCATCTGCCCGAGCAGTGCGCGCGCGCCGCCGACGTGGTCGATGCGCTGCAGATCCCGGCCTTCCTGTGCCGCCAGACCGACCTGCTCGTCGCGGCCGGCGCGACCGGTCGTCCGGTGAATGTGAAAAAGGGGCAATGGCTGCAGCCGGAGGGACTCCGCGGCGCGGTGGGCAAGGTGCGGCAGGGGGCGGCGCAGGCCGGCCGGACGCCGGCCGACATCGCCGTGACGGAGCGGGGGACGTTCTTCGGGTATGGCGATCTCGTCGTCGACATGCGCGCGATCCCGCGATTGCGCGTAGCGTGCGATGCCGCCGTGGTCTTCGATGCCACGCACAGCGTCCAGCGACCGGGGCACGGGCCCGAAGGATCCAGCGGAGGCGCGCGGGAGTACGTCGCGACGCTCGCCCTGGCGGCGGTCGCAGCGGGGGCCGATGGGCTCTTCATCGAGACGCATCCCGCGCCGGACCGCGCGCCCAGCGATGGGCCGAACATGCTGCCGCTCGGCCAGCTGGACGATCTCGTGGCGCGCGCCGTGGATGTGTGGGATCGGTGCCGGCGATGACCGTGCCGGTCGCTCCCGTGCCGNNCCGTGCCGGTCGCACCCGCGGTGCCGACGCTGGACCCTGCGCTCGCAGCGCGCATTCGATTCGTCGGCATCGACGTGGACGGCGTCATGACCGACGGCGGGATCTACACCGGAGAGGGGGACGGCTCCCCCCTCGAGCTCAAGCGCTACGACATCCAGGACGGCCTGGGCGTCGTGTTTCTGCGGCAGGCCGGGATCCTGGTCGGCGTCCTGACGGGGCGGACGTCGGAGAGCTCGCGCATGCGGGCCGAGGAGCTGCGCGTCGATGAGTTTCACATGGATCCCGATGCGCAGAAGCTGCCGGCGTTGCGCGCGATGCTCGACCGCCGCGGGGTGACACTGGCCGACACGGCGTTCGTCGGCGATGACCTTCCCGATCTCGCCGTGCTGCGTGTCGTCGGCCTTCCGGTGGCGGTCGCCAATGCGACACCCGACATCCGTGACGCCGCGACGCTGCAGCTCACCCGGTCCGGCGGGCA